>CAMOTT010000024.1 GCA_946626015.1 uncultured Clostridia bacterium
GGGAGAGGTGGCGACGCCGCAGGCGGCGACGGAGAGGGCGCCCGCCAACGCACAGAGCAGAGCTTCTTCGTGCCGAAAGAAGAGATCGTCGGCAACGATTACGATCTGAGCATCAACAAGTACAAGCAGACGGAATATAAGCCCGTCGAGTATCCGCCGACGAGCGAGATCATGGCGGAGCTGCGGAAGATCGAGAACGAGATCGCCACGGCAATGAACGAGCTTGATAAATTACTATGAACGGAGGAATAGCAATGGATATCAATGACGTAATCAAACTGTTGAAAGCAAATAAGTTTTCTATCGTTGAACAAAAAAGAACCGGAAATGATTTGGGTACAGTATTAAAACTTAATAATGGTTGTATCGTTAATTGCTGGGATTCTGGCAAGATAAATTGTCAGGGGAAAAACAGTGCAGAAGTTGACGCAATAATTCATGGAGAAATATCCGTTGAAAGCAATCGGAAGGTGTTTGTTGTATATGGTCACGATGGCAATGCGAGAACCCAACTTGAAGCAATGCTCCGTAGATGGGATCTTGAGCCAGTTATTATTGATCAGTTGGTTTCTTCCGGTGCGACAATCATTGAAAAACTTGAAGAACATACTAACGAGGTTAGTTTTGGAATTGTACTTGCGACCCCGGATGATATCGGATACGCAAAAAACAATGAGGACAAAAAGAGATATCGTGCTCGACAAAATGTGGTTTTAGAGTTGGGGATGCTGTTGGCGAAAATCGGGCGTTCCAAAGTCGCCATTCTTCTCTCCCAGGCAGAAGATATGGAAAAGCCGTCTGACATTGACGGTTTGATCTATATACCATTCAAAGATAGTGTTGAGGAGACAAAGCTCTCGTTAGCCAAAGAGATGCAGAGCAATGGATACTCTTTGGATATTTCAAAGCTATAAATTCGGATTTGTGGGGATGAATATGAAACGCAATTGGAAATACAAGAAGATTGGTGATGTTTGTCTTGTAGAACGAGGTGGCTCGCCTCGCCCCATTGAATCATTTATCACAGATGATTCAAACGGAATCAACTGGATTAAGATTGGCGATGCCGATGAATCAATGTATATTACAAAGACAGCCCAAAAAATCAAGCCGGAAGGCATGAAAAAATCGCGGTATGTTCAACCAGGGGATTTTTTGCTTTCAAATTCCATGAGTTTTGGAAGACCTTACATTTTGAAAATAGATGGGTGTATTCACGACGGATGGCTTGTTCTTAGAGATGAAAATCATTTGTTTGACAAACGATTCTTGTATTATTATCTGAGTTCAAAATCAACATATAACAAATTTAGGATGATGGCTGTTGGGGGTGTTGTAAATAATCTTAACAGTGAGATGGTTCGTAAAGTTGATGTTCCAATCCCTGATATTGAGGAACAACAGCAAATTGCTGACTTATTGGACAAGATAAATGCAATAATTGATAGTCGCAAACTGCAAATGGTATATCTTGATGATCTCATCAAAGCCCGATTTGTTGAGATGTTTGGGGATGGATATCCAGAAGACGCACTTGTAAATCTTTGCAATATTATCGACTATCGCGGAAAAACACCAGAAAAGGTTGAGTCGGGACTTCCATTTATAACTGCCAAAAATGTTAAAATGCATCAAATGAACATGGAACCAAGAGAGTATATTTCAAAAGAAACTTATGACAAAGTGATGGTTAGAGGATTCCCTAAAGAAGGAGATGTTGTTTTTACTACCGAGGCTCCTTTGGGAAACGTTTGCCGAATTCCTCATTTTGATACTGAGTTTTATATAGGTCAAAGAATCGTAACCCTGCAAACAGAAAAACTTATACCAGCATATCTGGAATATGCACTTTCCACTGAAGAATTTAAGCAAAAGTATATGGGTAAGTCTTCAGGAAGCACTGTAACCGGAATCAGAGTTAGGCTGCTTGAGCAACTAACGATTCCTGTCCCACCCATTGATTTACAGAAGCAATTCGCTGACTTTGTCACTCAAATCAACAAATCAAAAGTTGTCGTTCAGAAAGCGTTGGATGAAGCGCAATTATTGTTTGATAGTTTGATGCAAAAATATTTTGGGTGAGGTGAAAAATATTAATGTTGAAACCATTGATAAAAATTATTAAAGCTTGTATTGCATGCTTTGTTGTTTGTGTTATTATTTCAATCGTCTTTGATTTTGTTGAATTTCCCCATTCTAAATTGATACAACAGTTCGCATTGGGTGCTGCTTGTAGTTTTATTGTTGTTATTGTTAGTACATGGACGCAATATAAGGTCGAGTTTAAAAAAGCATTCTCACATTATATTTCAGTTACTTGTTATCTGATTTTTACAATTGTAAATTGTCAAGATGTAAATTGTCAAGACATAATTCCATCTAAAATTATTGAGAGTTATTTCAATAAGCTGAATTCGCGATTTGAAGACTTCCAAAAAGCTAATTCTGAAGTGCTTTGTTTTACAAAGAAGAAAGAACAAGAACATTTAAAAAACAATAAAATAATAGAAGACCTTTTAATCGCTTTTTTAAAAGGAAAAATAGATTCGCATGAAAAGGCTGTGCTTGCCATTCAAAAGAAAGATAGAATTATCGATGCCATAAATATATATTTAGAATATTGGCCGGATTGCTTTGAAAAGGAAAACATAAAAATGTACAAATCATGGTTGCAGGAAGAAAACGATGAATAACGAAGAACAATTATTTGACATTTTGATGCAAAAATATTTTGGGTGAAAATTGCATGAAAATTTCATATTTATTTCGTTTTCAAAAATGAATTGATTTATTAAACTATAGATATAAGAATCTTCGGAGGTAAAAATTATGAACCCAGTTTATTTTAACAATCAGTTATTTAATCCGCAGTATGTAAATTTGCAGTATTATCATTTAATAGAAAGTCAGATTCAACATATTGAATTTGAGCAATACAAAGAAATCGGAAACGCTATGAAGGCAATCCACGATTTGTTTGAAGCAGCAAGAAAAATAGACGCCCAGCATCAGCAAGCAGCGTTTTATGCTTGTTTGGCTCAGCTTGCAGTTGAAATGAATTGGTAACGAAAAACCAATTAAAGAGGAGGTTGAAATACATATGAGCGAGTTACTTGAAGTTGCAAAAGTAGTTGTTTCCCCTTGTGAAAAACTGATCGATGCTATTAGCCAAGCGATTGGTACCGCTTACGAACCAAGGCATATTAAAAAAATGGCAGAAGCAAGAGCCTTTGAAATTACAGCTATTAGCGAAGCAATTCGGAATTCAGTTGATTTGCCAATAAGCTATAATAATGGAGAAATAGCCTTAAACTCAGCCGACGTTGATGCGTTTGTGAGAAGAACTGCGCAGAGAATTGGATTCCAAGAATTATTGCGGCAGAATAACTTAGATTCCGTGTTTGACAATGCCTATTCAATGCTTGAAGGTGAAACAGCAGAAGAATCAGATTCAGAAGAGAATATTACAGAAGAGAATATTACAAATGATTGGATGCTTCGATTTATCAATTGTGCTCAGGATGTAACTGATGAAGGGATGCAATTGCTTTGGTCAAAGGTTTTAGCTGGCGAAATTAAACATCCGAAGTCCTATTCATTGAGAACATTAGAAACTTTGCGAAATCTATCGAAAGAAGAAGCAACGACTTTTCAAAAATTATGCCATATTGCTATTCAAATAACTGATGAAACTATTTTTATTCCACGCTATAAAGAATTTATTAAAGAAAATGGTGTTTCATATACAGAATTATTTCTAATGGCAGATTGTGGTTTAATAAACTACGGCGAATCTATGGTGTTGACTAAACCTGTAGAAAAAGACGAAAGTGGAACAACAATTTGCGGAGCTTTTGTCCTATTAGTATCATCAAAAAATGAAGAGAACGGAAACTTAACGATTTGTCAATATCCACTTACAGAAGCAGGAAAGGAGCTTTATAAACTATCGGAAATAACAACTTCAGAAAACACTATTTTATCCTTTGCAGAATTGGTTAAAAAGAAAAACCATTCCCTAAATATAACTGCACACAGACTACTTGGAATCAAGAATAATGAGGTACGCTTTGACCCTTCTGATCTTTTACAATAGTCTATAAGTAAACAGGGAGATAAATATGACCAACTTTGATTTTTTGAAAAAGGACAAGCGTTTCGGAAAATTTGCCGAAGTAGCCATTGCCGCCGAAAACATCCTGTATATTGACGTTGACTCCTGCGTGCTTAACTGCCGCAGGGCGATGGAGTTTGCCGTCAAGTGGATGTACTCCATTGACCGCGATCTTGTAATGCCCTATCAGGATACCCTCGTTGCCCTGATGAACGATGAAAAATTCAAGGACATCGTGGGCATTGATATCTGGCGCAGGATGGATTTCATCCGCAAGGTGGGCAACAGCGTCGCCCACGCGGGGAAAAAGGTCACCGTGGAACAGGCGGAACTGTGCTTGGAAAACCTGTATTATTTCCTTGACCTGGTGGCGTATTTCTATGCGGACGAATACACCGAGCGGAAGTTTGACAAAACCCTCCTGACCCTCACTCCCCAGGAGGCGCTCTCCTTTGTCCCGGACTCGGATATCGACCTTGCCGCGCTGATCGAAGAAAACAAATCGATGAAGGCGGAGCTTTCCGCCCGCCGCGCCGAGCAGCAGCAGACCTATGTGCCGAAGCCCCTGGATCTTTCCGAATACAAAACACGCAAAATATATATTGACTTTATGCTTCAGGACGCCGGCTGGGTGGAGGGTAAAGACTGGCTTAATGAGGTTGAGCTGCCGGGTATGCCCAACAACTCCGAGGTGGGTTTTGCCGATTACGTTCTTTTCGGCGACGACGGGCGCGCGCTTGCGGTGCTTGAAGCGAAGCGCACCTGCGTGGACGTGGCGAAGGGCCGCCAGCAGGCGAAGCTCTACGCCGATCTTCTTGAAAAGCAATACGGCCGCCGTCCGGTGATCTTCCTTTCCAACGGGTTTGAAACGCATATTCAGGATAACCTTTATCCCGAGCGAAAAGTCGCGTCGGTCTATTCCAAACGCGACCTTGAAAAGCTGTTCAATCTGCAGACCATGCGGACGGGGCTTTCGCACGTTACGGTCAACAAGAACATCGCCGGCCGCTATTATCAGGAAGCCGCTATCAAAGCGGTATGCGACGCGTTCGGAAACAAGAATCGCCGCAAAGCTCTGCTCGTCATGGCGACCGGATCGGGAAAAACAAGGACGGTCATCGCTCTGTGCGACGTTCTTCTTCAGCACGGGTGGGTGAAAAATATCCTGTTTCTTGCCGACCGCAATTCGCTCGTCACGCAGGCAAAGCGCGCTTTTGTGAATCTTATGCCCGACCTCTCGGTAACTAATCTCTGTGAAGAAAAGGACAATTATACGGCGCACTGCGTCTTTTCCACCTATCAGACAATGATGAACGTCATAGACACAGCGAAAGACGACAAGGGCAAGCTGTTCACCGTCGGACACTTTGATCTGCTGATCTGCGACGAGGCGCACCGCTCCATCTACAACAAGTACCGCGATATTTTCAATTATTTTGACGCGCCGCTGGTGGGTCTGACCGCCACGCCCAAGGACGACATAGACAAGAATACATATGAAGTTTTTGAATTGGAAAACGGCGTGCCCACCTACGGCTACGAACTGGCGCAGGCCGTCAAGGACGGGTATCTGGTCGATTTCATGTCAGTTGAAACGCGGCTGAAATTCATCGAGCAGGGCATCGTTTACGACGAGCTCTCCGACGAGGACAAAAGAGCGTATGAAGATACATTTGAGGACGAAAACGGCGAACTGCCGGAGAGCATCGCTTCTTCCGCGCTGAACGAATGGATATTTAACGAAGATACGATCCGCGAAGTGCTTCACATTTTGATGGAAAACGGCTTAAAGATCGATTACGGCGAAAAGCTCGGCAAAACAATTATCTTCGCGAAAAATCATACCCACGCGGAAAAGATCCTTGAAATCTTTGGCAAAGAGTATCCATATCTGCCCGGCTTTGCAAAGGTGATCGACAATTATATGACCTATGCGCAAAGCGCCATCGACGAATTCTCCGACCCGAAGAAGCTGCCGCAGATCGCCATTTCGGTGGATATGCTGGATACCGGCATCGACGTGCCGGAGGTGCTGAATCTGGTCTTCTTCAAAAAGGTGATGAGCAAGGCAAAATTCTGGCAGATGATCGGGCGCGGCACACGCCTTTGCCCCACCCTGTTGGACGGCAAGGATAAAGAAAAGTTTTACATCTTTGATTTCTGCGGCAACTTTGAGTTTTTCCGCATGAACAAAGGCAAACCCACGGCGAATATGATCGCCCTGCAGGGCGCAGTCTTCCACCTGAAATCACAGATCGTGTTCAAATTGCAGGATCTGGCGTATCAGACGGAGGAGCTGACCGCGTTCCGCAAATCCCTCGTGGACGATATGGTGCGCAAGGTGCGGGAACTGAACAAAGAAAACTTTGCCGTGCGGCAGCACCTGAAATATGTCGAACTCTACGCCAATTCCGACAACTACCAAGCGCTAACCTACGAAGATACGCTGATCATCGGGCAGGAGCTGGCGCCGCTTATCATCCCCGACGAAGACGACGCAAAGGCGGTGCGTTTCGACGCCTTGATGTACGGCATTGAACTGGCGTATCTTGCAGGAAAGAAATACGGACGGTACCGCAGCGATCTTTATAAAAAGGTTTCCGCTGTTGCGAGCGTTGCCAACATTCCCGAAATTATGGCGCAGTCGGATCTCATCGAAAAGATCCTGCACACGGATTATATCGACAACGCGGGCATCAATGAGTTCGAGCATATCCGCGAAAACCTGCGCGATCTGATGAAATATATTCCGGTTGGCAGAATCCGCTACGATACAAACTTTGACGATGATATTCTGTCCATCGACTGGAAAGAATCGGAACTTGAAAACGACGATCTGAAAAATTACAAAGCAAAAGCGGAATTCTATATCCGTCAGCATCAGGATAACGCGGTTATTGCCAAACTGAAAAGCAATCAGCCGCTTACATCGGAAGACGTCAAATCCCTTGAAACGATCCTTTGGAGCGAAGTCGGCACAAAAGAAGACTACGAGGCGGAGTACGGACAGAAACCGCTCGGCGAGCTGGTGAGGGAGATCGTGGGCCTTGATATGAACGCCGCAAAGGAAGCGTTCTCCGAGTACCTGAATGACGCCAACCTTGACAGCAGACAAATCTATTTCGTCAACCAGATCGTGGAATACATCGTGCATAACGGATTGATGAAGGATATGTCCGTTCTGCAGGAAGCTCCGTTCACCGATCAGGGCAGTGTGGTTGAAATCTTTACAGATATGTCTGTATGGTTGGGTATCCGCAAAGCAATCGAACGAGTGAACAAAAATGCACTTGCGGCGTAATGGAGGAAAAACATGGGATATATTTACATTATGACGAATCCATTGTTTAAGGAATTTGTAAAGATTGGATATGCAGCGGAAGCAAACAGCGGCTGGACGAACTGAACCGAAGTTTGGCAGTGCCGTTTGCATTTCGCATTTACGCTACATATGAAGTGGACTCGGCGCTTTCCGATAAAAAGCTTCACTCCATTCTGGACAAGTTGGATCCGGAACTGCGCTCCAAAGAAGAAATCGACGGCAAAAAGCGCGTGCGTGAGTTTTATGCAATGACACCCGAGGACGCCTAGCCGAAACGCCATTATACATCTTCCACAAAAATCAGCAGCATCTCGCACTCAATATCACCCTTCTCGCAGACGATCACCCCATCCCACACACGGTTACTTTTTAACAAAAACGTGACATTATTCTAAAAACGCACAAACCCGGCTTGACAGAGCTATCTGCCAGACGAAAACACCACCCAACCGGGTGGTGTTTTCGTCTATGGCTTCTGATTCATTTTGTTTATCTGTCAAAGCGGTAATAAATGTGATCCGAACGGTATTCGCTTATCTGCATGACAGAGGCACAGCTCTTTTTGAGCGGATCCGCCGCGGCTTTTCGGCATAGTTATCCACACAAGAGCGCGCCGGATTACAGTATGTTATCATCAAAATATAAAACTGCACACCTATACGCATTTTGTATCAAAAACGGTCTTTACTTACAATTAAAACCACCGGTTAAACCGGTGGCTTTGATTTTATATGACGAATTGTAAAGGCGTTGATTATTTTCTGACAAACTGATTTTGCCGAGCGTCGTAGAAATAGCCCACGGCGGCAAGCTTTGCTTCCAGCGGCGCGCGTTCAGCGTTGAGATCATCGCACAGCGCGTCAAGCGTCGCGTAATAATCCCGCAGCTTCGTGTTAATGACGCTCATCAGCATCATCGGATCTTCGGGCAAGACCATGCCGAGCTGACACATTTTTGCTCCCCTTTCACTGTAAAAACGCTGTTCGGCTCTGACTGATCGGGTCAGGAGATGACTTTGCTGCTTTCTCGGCTCTGAAAAAACCGATCAGCGAAATCGGCGCGTGTTCAGGGTCATCGGCCTTTCCTGTAATGACAGCCGTTTCAACAGCGGAAACGGTCGCAGAAACGCATATGGCAACAAAGCACGGGATCAGTTGCCCCAGCTGCAGCGCAAAGGGCATCGTAAAAGCAAGGAATCCCATCAGCTTGCCGAATAAAGAGTGAACGATAAAAAATTTCCGGAACCGCGCAAAGGCGATAAATCCCGAAGCAACGATAAGCGCTGCCGCGGAAACGTACCAAATCAACACCCGCAGCGGAACCAAATGCTTGGAAAGGAGTATTTTTGCCAGAGCCACATAAGTCGCCACGTCTCCCACTGTATCCAGCAAGGCGCCGACGTTGCTTTCCGCGTTTAATTTGCGCGCAACAGGACCGTCGATCAAATCGGTAAAACCGCAAAACGAGTAAATACACAGAAACGTAGTGTTGATCTCGCGGAAGAAAAGCAAAACGACCGCGCCAAGTATCCTTGTGCCGGTTATGATATTAGGCAATTGTTTTTTTAACATATTCATCCCGTTTCCCTTTGGCAAAATCATAAAGGTATGATTTATGTTTCTCTTTCCTGAAAATACTGTATGATGATCCGCTTTTGATTGGCGTTAGAGTTTGCTAATTTACGATGCTATTATATATTATTCTCAAGCATAAATCAAGACGATTCTTTTGTGGACTTTTAAAATAAGCGCAATACGTAAAAAACGAAAGGATACCTTGATTATTAAAGGGTCGATGTAATATAATAATTGACAGTATAATATTCAACAAGGAGAAACATATATGAAAAAGCGTATTTTATCCATTATTTTGGCGGCGCTTATCGCATTGATGCTGCTGCCTGTTGCTGCCGCAGAGGCTGGCGGCTCGGCGCTGGCGGAATGGAATTACACCGTGAATGAGGAGGCGGGTACGGTCATCCTCACAAAATATATAGGCAGCGCGGATTCCGTTACTGTTCCCGCGAGCTTTGACGTGCAGGGTCAGATCTATGACACCGTGCTTGCGAGCACCACGGCCTTTCGTGCAAATACAGTCCTTAAAACCATCACGATCAGTGAAGGAGTCAAATTTTTAAACAACACAATGCGTCTGCTTTTCGGCGATTGCACCGCGCTGACTAATGTTGATTTGTCTGAAATCGATACGTCCGGCGTTGTAAGCATGAGCTATATGTTTTACAACTGCAGTGCGCTGAAAGCGGTGGACTTGTCTGCGCTTGACACCGGCTCGGTCACTGAGATCCGGGCGATATTCAGCGGATGCACCCGGCTTTCAGGTATGACCGGTTATGAAAACTGGAACACAGCTTCGCTTGAAAATATGTCCTTCGCTTTCAACAAGTTTGCAAACTCGGTAAGCGCGACGGTGCGGGTGACTATTGACCTTAGCCGCTGGGATCTGAGCAATTTAAATAATTCTGCATGGTGTTTCCAGAATTGCCGCGCGCAGCAGATCATACTCCCGGATAACCTTGCTATAATGAGCGCGGGCTTTCTGAACCACGCCACAAGGTATGAGGGATCAAGCTTCACCGTTCCCGCAGGAGTCAAAAAAATTGGCTACGCGCATACGATCTATGACTTTGCGACGGACGATCTGACGGAGATCCGCGTGGCGGAGGGCAACACAAACTACATAGCGGTTGACGGTATTCTTTACTCCGCAGACGGCAAAGAGATGCTTGCCGTGCCGCGCAACAAGCCCTTTGAAAACGGTGTGTTTGAAATACCGGAGGGAGTGGAATTCCTGGGCGAGCTGAGCTTTTCAAGGAATTACAATATCAACACGGTAGTATTGCCCGACACTTATGAAATAGAGTACGTTCCGCTTTATGACGACAGATATATTGTATATGAAGACACGGGCAATCTGAACGCGGGCACAAACCTTTCGATTGCGATCTATTGCTACACAGGCATTACAGACTATGCGGTAAAGGATACAAACCCCAGATACACTTCCGAGAACGGAATTATTTATTCGAAAAATATGAAACACGTAGTCGCCGTGCCTGCCCGTTATAACAAGGCTATGGATATCCCGGAGGGCGTAACCGATTGGGACGTTGAGGCCATGTGGGCAGACGGTTCCGACACCGTAGACAATCTTTTGGCAAAGTGCCCGGGAGTAACTATTCCGTCAACCATGAAGGCGATAGCGGACGATCAGCTCGCTATGCTTAACCGCCTTTATTCCAAAAGAAAAGATACGTCAAATCCCTTTGCCATAACCGTTGCCGAGGGCAATAAGGCCTTCCGACTCAATGAAAACGGTCTTGAGTTCCTGGGATATGAGGAACAGGAAACAGATCCCCCGGGGCTTGTTCTCCCGGAGGGCAGCAGTATAGTGATAGACGAGGAACGCGGTCTGATATACGGCATAGATACAGGCTTGAGCGCGGACGGCTTTGAGGCGCTGTTCAACGTGACACAGGACGGATACGCGGAGATGGCCACCGTAGGCAGAAACGTGGGCACAGGCTCTGTGCTGACCGTACACGACAGTCACGGGGAAGCTGTTACAGAGTACACAGTTGTCATTTTCGGCGACATGGACGGCAACGGCAGGGTCACCTCCGCTGACGTGGCTTTTGCAACTCAGGCGCTCACAGAGGGCTTTGAGAACGAGGCCTTTGAAATGGCGGCAAACGTACTGAAACTCAGTAAACGCGACCGTTTTAACGCCCAGGACATTGTGGCGCTGACAAACGCCATTTTATACGAACCCATCGACCAGGCTGAGATGGCTCAGATGTACAGGGAGAACGAATGGTAAAAGCGAGTTGTATCAATTAAACTATACATAAATACCCTCTCTTTTCATGGCTGAAAGAGAGGGTTTTGTTATCTCTTTATTATTTTCGGCAATTCGGTCATTCTTAGCTTAGTGCAGCCGTAGGGAATGAGAGTCACAGCCCGGGGGCTGCCGACTGCTCTGCGATGCCCGGGGCAGCGTTCCGCAACGGCGGTATAGCCCCGGAGGAAGCCCCACTCCACGGGAGAGAGCTCAGCTTTGATCTCCGCCGGAGGGTGAGACTCCGAAAACGGGATATCGTTAAGCTTATTGAAAGAAAAGCTCAAATTGTCTGACTCAAAGCCGAAAGCCCAGCCGCTTTTCGAGGTGAGCTGATAGTCGGCGTAGGGGAATTTGCGCTCAACGCCGTTGCGTGTGTATTCCATCATTTTCCATTCCGCCTTGACGGGGAGGCAGAATACCAGACTGCCCCTTTCGACAAAGTACATACGGTTCGGGCGAGGGGAGAGCTTTGGAGTAAAGGACAGTTCAAGGGTGAATTCCTTTGTGCCTTGCCACAAATTTCCCAGCACCGCCATGGAGCCGCTGAGGGTTTTGCCGTTTAGCTTTGCTTTGGCTCCGGCCGGAATACGAAGGGCAAACTCAAATTCAACGGGACGTTCTGCGGTGACGGTGTATTTCATTTTATCTGAGAAAGGATAATCTCCCTGAGCCTCCACTGTGATCTTTACACCGTTTATGATGGTGTCGATCCGGGAGGACATGGGCAGGGCGGCAATGATGCCTTTTTTACTGCGGAGAAAAATATTCATTGCCAGCTTTGGCCAGCCCTGACCGAAGTTTGCCGTACAGCAGCCATATTCCGGCTCCAGCCCGAACATATTGGCCTCGCTTCCGTTGGTCATCCAGGGAGCTTTGCCGGGGAATTTTATACAGGCGATCTGGTTTGCCTGCTGATCGTATTGGTGCGCCCACATATCCTCGGTGGTCGTCGCAGGCAGGGCGTTAAAGGCAATGCGTTCCAGCAGATCCGCCCATTTTGTCTCCCCGGTGAGGGCAAAGAGCCGCTCGCAGGAGTACATCAGCTCCACCACGGCGCACAGCTCGGTGCCTGCCGAAGGGTTGATCCCGGCAAGACATTCGTCTCCGGTGATAAGTCCAACGGCGGTGCCGTTATATTTTTGAAGGATATTGTAAAGCTTTTGAGCCGTATCTTTGTATTCGCCGCCAAAGGCCAGGAGCTCGGCCTCACTTTTGAGCATCATCGAAAGGTTGACAATATGGGTATGCATTTGCCAGGAAAAAACTGGGATCTTCCAAGTATCCGCAAAGCTTCCGTAATCGGCGCCCTGCTCCCGGAGCATTGAGGCCAGCTCGTCCATCCATGGCTCGGAGCTTTCTTCCTTGATAACAGCCAGGGGAATAAGAGCCTCAAACCAACGGAATTTGCCCCAATCATAAAGCCTTGTTTCGCCGCTTTTCATCCTTTGGTGCAGGTTTTTCATGGCCTTGCGGACATAATCGAGCGCCCGCCTGTCAGCGGCGTAAGCGCCGTATTCCCCGAGCACCTTGCATATCAAAAACAGAGCCCACACGTCATAGCTTTTCCGTTCTTCTTCCCGGCAGGGGCAGATCCAGCCGTCCGGTTTCTGGCGGTCCATTATGGCTTTAAGATATCTGTTCGCCCGGGCGATCATTCCCTCGTCACGCAGCAGGTACGCAAGGTGAACAAAGCCGTCCAGCCAATAGGGAACACGCTCCCAGCCGTCTTTGTCGCCGCCTGTCCAGGCGCTGTCGCTAACGTCCGGCCAAATTTTATCCAGCTGACCGGCAAGGCCGTCGGCCTGTATCTCAAGCTGCCTTTTTATCCACCCGGCGGGGGTTATCTCAGAATAGTTGAAATTCCTGTACATACCTGCCTCCTTAAAAATATGATCTACCGGTATATTTTTGTGTCTCTTTCATCGTTATAATAAAAATATTGTAACATTTTTCTGCCGGTTTTACAAGCATTCCCGCAGCCGGGTACTCAAAGTTCGGCTGAGCATTGAATTGTTGATGCGGTTATGGTACAATAATAAAAATTTTGCAAGACGAATGAAAGGAAAGTCAAAAATGCGAGGAAAGAGGGCAAGGTATGTTCAGAAAGCTTGCAAGGGTCAAGCAGCAGCTTGACCGGGATGAGTGTATTGAGATATTGAAAAACGAGAAGCGGGGAGTGCTGTCCGTGATGGGGGATGAGGGCTACCCCTACGGCCTGCCAATGAATCATTTTTATAACGAGGATGACGGCAAGCTGTATTTTCACAGCGGCAAACAGGGGCATAAGATCGACGGTATGAAAAACTGTGAAAAGGCGTCGTACTGTGTTATCGACGGCGGTCACAGGGAGGACGGGGAGTGGTTCCTGCGGTTCAAAAGCGTTATAGTTTTCGGCAGAATAGAATTTGTTGAGGACAGGGAAACGCTCCGGGAAATTTCCGCCCGGCTCAGCCGCAAATTTACAAATGACGAGGAATACATCAAAACCGAGATAGAAAAATATGAGGCGGCAACGCTTATGTTTGCGCTGGCGCCGGAACACATAACGGGAAAAACCGTTAAGGAAAAATAAAAGGGAGGAAAATACAATGAGCAGGATCCTTGTTGTTACCACGAGCCTCAGGGCTAAAAGCAATTCGGATATACTCGCGCAGCGCTTGATCGACGGGGCGAGGGACGCCGGACACGAGGTGGAAGAGATAAGCCTTAAGGGCAAAAAGATAAACTTCTGCGTCGGCTGCCTTGCCTGTCAGAAAACGCAGAAATGCGTGTTTAAAGACGATGCGGTTGAAATAGCGGAGAAGATGAAGAATGCCGATACGCTGGTGTTCGTCACGCCGATCTATTATTATGAGATGAGCGGGCAGATGAAAACTCTCCTTGACAGAATGAATCCCCTCTATCCCTCGGATTATAAATTCCGCAGGGTGTATATGCTCTCAACAGCGGCGGAGGATGATGAGAGTACCCCTGAAAAGGCGGTCAACGGCCTGCGCGGTTGGGTGGATTGTTTTGAGAAAGCGGAGCTTTCCGGCAGCCTTTTCTGCGGCGGCATCTCCGACCCGGGGGAAGCTTCGGGAAAGACAGCGGAGCTTGAGAAAGCTTACGGCTTCGGCAAAGGATTGAAGTAAAATCAGGGCACAAAAAAACGCCGTAAGGCGCTTTTTTTGTGCCCTGAAAATGCCGAAGATCATTCTATGACCGCGTCGATCAGCTGACAATAACGGCTTTCTCCCTCGTAGTAAGTATCGAACACGCCGAATACGGTTATCTCAGTATCCTTCGCCGGATATTCTTCCGGGAATTTTTTCGCGTCCTTGAGGATAAATTCAATTCCCTGCGCGCAGCAGGCGGTGGCATCGGAAATTATGCAGGCATAGCATCAACGCTGCCGCTGCAAACAGAGCGATTCCCAACGATCTCAGTGTGCTTTCACAGACCTCGATCACCGCGCAGACCGGATATCGGTTTGCGCACTTTGATCTTATTTCTCCGTCAGCAGCATTCTGTCGTTGTCCAGCTCTGCGCCGGAGGCTTCCCTGAACTTTTGGAGCAGATCCGGAACGGTGAGACTTTTGCGTTCCTCTCCGGCAGTATCGAAAATGATCTTGCCGTTGTTCATCATAATGGTTCTGGTGCCCAGATCCAGAGCGGACTGCATGTTGTGGGTTATCATAAGGCAGGTGATCCTGTTTTTTGTCACTATCTCATCGGTGAGCCTGAGAACCTTTTCCGCGGTGCCCGGGTCAAGGGCGGCGGTGTGCTCATCCAAAAGCAGGATCTTCGGCATATTGATGGTAGCCATCATAAGGGTCAACGCCTGACGCTGGCCGCCTGAGAGCAGACCCACAGGCTGCTGCATCCTGTCCTCAAGCCCCATATCAAGCAGCGAGAGCTTTTCGCGGAACAGTTTTTTGTCCGCCTTTGAAACAGTGCTGAGCCAGCCCCCGTGCCCGGCGGCAAGCACAAGGTTTTCCTCGATGCTCATGCCCGGGGCGCTGCCCCTCATTGGGTCCTGAAACAGCCTGCCGATGAATTTTGCGCGTTTGTGGGAGGGCATAAATGTAATGTCCTCGCCGTCCAGCAGGAGTTTGCCGTGGTCGGTGTAAAAATCCCCGGCGATGGCATTGAACAGGGTGGATTTGCCCGCTCCGTTGGCTCCGATTATGGAGATGAAATCTCCGTCGTTCACCTCAAGGGAGAGGTCGTCCAGAGCTTTTTTTTCGTCCGGTGTTCCGGCACCGAAAATTTTGGTGATTTTTTGTATGCTCAGCATTTATTTCACCTCCCCGGCTCTGTTGTGGGTAAATCTTCTTTTGATTACGGGGAACTGCTTTTTAAGGTACGGCCCGGCGATGGCAATGATGACTATTACCGAGGAGACCAGCTTGAGCATGAACGCAGGCATATCGAACCGCAGCGCGACGGTATAGACAAGGCGGAAAACGAAGGAGCCGATCACGGCGCCCACAGCCTGAAGACCGATCTTGCCCTTGCCCATAAAGGCTCTGCCGATGAGCAGGGAGGCCAAAGCTATTGTGACCATGCCTGTTCCGATGTCAATGTTGACGGAGCGCTGGGATTGAGCCAGCAGACAGCCGGAAAGCCCGGTAAAGGCGTTGGAGATGCAAAGCCCGATTATGGTGGTGAAAACCGGGTTGATAGAAGATGAACGAACCATATCCGGATTGTTGCCGGTTGCCCGTATGGCCAGACCCAACCTTGTGCGCAGGAAAACGGAAAGAAAAACCACCACTGCCGCTACTGCTATCACCGCGACGATGAGCCTATGCTGCTTTTCGAGGAAAGTGCCCTCAAGCGCAAACCTCATTTCGGTGAAAACGTTGCGGGTCTTGTTCATGTTGAGCAGCGAGGAGTTGCCCATCACTGCGATGTTTATGGAATAAAGCCCGGTGTTGACGATGATGCCGGACAAAAGGCTGTCGATGCCGAATTTTGTCTGGAGCAGCGCCGTTACCAGTCCTGACAACATTCCCGCGCCCATGGCGGCAAAGATCGAAAGATACGGGTGCCCGGAGATAGCGACCACCGCGCCCACAGCCGCGCCCAAAGTGAAGCAGCCGTCGGTGGAAAGATCGCAGACGTTGAGCATGGAGTAGCTCAGGAACAGCGCAAGCACCGTCAGCGAGCTTATGAGCCCCAGCTCCAGGGCTGTTTGTACAAGACCGATAACAGAACCGAACATTGTTTATACCTCTTTTGTTTTTGTTAATTCAGCTCATCAAAGCTTTCCGCTGTGGTGATCTTCTGAACCTTTGTGCAGAAGGGAGCAAAGGCGGATTCGATTGTGGCGTAGTCAAAGCCGATCGCCTGGCAGGTCTCGGTGTTTATGGTTGCCGTGCCGTTGTCAAAGGTGCGTACTGGGACTGTGCCGGGGTCTTTGCCGTTGACGAGGATATCGGCTATCATGTCGCCGGTCTCTTTGCCGAGATTTGCGTAATCAACGCCGTAGCCGAGGAACGCGCCGTTAAGGGCGAAGGAATCAGCGCCGGTGTAGTGGGGGATCTTTGCGGCGGTGAAAAGCTCATAGATGGAAAGCTCGGATTTCATAATGGTGTTGTCCGTGGGGGTGAACACCGCGTCAACACCCTCGGCGATGAGAGATTTTGCGGCAAGGGTGACCTCGTCCACGGTGGTGCCTGTCTTTTCAACAAAAGCGATGCCCTTCTGCTGGAGGAACTTTTTTGCCTCGGCTATGGGTGTCTCCGAAGCGTCCTGACCCATATCGTAGAGCAGGCCTATCTTCTTGGCCTGGGGATTAGCGGCAAAGATAAGGTTGAAAATAGCTGCGGTATCAAGATAATCGGAGGTGCCGGTGATGTTTGCTCCGGGAGCCTCAAGGGAGTTTACCACGCCTGTTGAAACAGGGTCTGAAACAGCGGCAAACACAACAGGGATACGGCTCTCTTCGGTGGCTGCCTGCATGGCCATGGCCACGGGAGTGGCAACGCCCACCATAAGGTCTACTTTGTCCGCTGTAAAGTCGGCGATTATTTGCGAAAGGACGTTTGCGTCGGCGTTACAGTTGTCGTAATCCACATTGAACGCCACGTTGAGCTCTTTGCCCTTTGCCTCGAGCTCGTCCTTGATGTTGTCAACTATCTGGTTTAATGAGGCGTCGTCAACGTAGTTGCAGATGCCGACCTTGTAGGTCTTTGCCTGGGATGCGTTAGTGACTTTTGTGGTTTCGCTGTTCTTGCCGCAGGAGGCAAGGCTGAGGGTGAGGATAACTGCGAACATAACTGCGAGGATCTTTTTCATAATAGTCTTCCTTTCAAATTTCAATATTTATAAGTTTGGTTTGATTTTTTAACGGATCTTTTTTATTTGTTTTTTTGTACGGCGCGGCCGCGCCAGCATTTTGATAAAATAAACATAAGCGACCTCCTGAAAAAATAAAAAATCCTGTCCCAACTGTTTGCTGGGACAGGATAATAAACAAATCCTGCGGTGCCACCCGGCTTAGCGTAAAACTACGCTCACTTAACGCATACTGACATATGCTGTCATTTGATCACGGAGTGACCTGCTCCGTCTCACATACTCCGGTAAACGTTTCTGCTCGCCCTCAGAAGTCCATTCGGTCAGATTTTCTTTACTGTGATTTCACCGGCCACAGCTCTCTGAAAAAGAAGGGATAAGACCTACTTACTCTCCCTCAACGGTTTACTGCAATATAACACATCAAAATCGGTTTGTCAACAGGAATTTTTGATTTTTTTAAAAAATTTTTTTCATACACCCGGGGACACAATGATCATCAAATCGTTGCCTGAAACAGAGAAGTATGGTATAATTACGTATATTTTCAGAGCGTTATACGGCTTTTAAAGATAAAAGCCGTGGTATACCCGTATTGTAAAAAATCAAACGTTGGAGGATCGAAAGTTATGAGTATCAACGCCGTGTTTTACCGCGCCGGGGAGGAATATTCCACATATGAGAAACACGTTCCGGCTCCGTATATCAGAACAGAGCTTGCCGTTGCCGCCGGGGAGAAAAAGCTCCTTCGCGTCAGCGGTCTGGGCTTTTATGATCTTTTCATCGAAGGCGAAAAAATAACAAAGGGGCTTTTGGCGCCGTACATATCTAATCCGGATGATATGGTGTATTTTGACGAGTACGACATCACCCCGTTCTGTCAGGGCAAAGCCTCTGTTGCTGTGGGTCTTATCCTTGGCAACGGTATGCAGAACTGCCCCGGGGGCAGGGTTTGGGATTTTGACATTGCCCGGTTCCGCGGTGTGCCCAGGTTTGCCCTTGAGCTTATTACAGACGGTGGAGCGGAGGATCTGGGCAAAGGCTGCAAATGGCACGCCTCGCCCATCCTGTTCGATGATATCCGCAACGGCTGCTTTTACGACGCGGGAGCGGAGATCGAAAAC
>CAMOTT010000025.1 GCA_946626015.1 uncultured Clostridia bacterium
TGAGGCAATGGATATGTTCCTGCCCGGTCTTTTTGCCTACCGCTCCATCCTCAACGGCGGCGCATCCATGGAGATACCCAATCTGCGCAACAAAGAAGAACGGGAAAAATGGCGCAACGATACGGCCTGCACCGATCCCAAGGTCGCCGGGGAGTCTCTCCTGCCCACCTGCTCACTGGGCACCCCTGAAATAGACAAGGAGGTCTATGAAAAAATGTACGCTCTGTGGCGCAAGGATCTTGAATCCGATACCGGTCACGTAAAATCCGCTATGAAACAGGGCAAAAAAGAATAAGCTTTTCCGATCAGCAACAACGGGTCAAGTTTGACGGCTTGGCTCGTTTTTTTATATTTATAGGTAAATTTTTTCTATAATTTAAATTAAAGATTTACAAACAGCAAATGTTGTGGTATAGTAACTCTTGTAAAATTTTGGCAAAAAACAGGTAAACTTGTAAAAATCCGGCGGAAATATAAGCGGGACAAAGTAACAGCAGCCTTGCCGGTTTTCAGGGGGAAGCAGATGAAAAAAGCCATATTTATTCCGATCATCGCAGTGATAGTAATCGGGCTGTCCCTGCTGGGGGTCAAACATTTTTTGGATCGCGACGAGCCTGTTTTAGAGGCCGCGGCTGCCGTGAGCGCCACGCAGACTGCTCCCGAAACAACCGTTACTGAGCCGCCGACCACCGTGGAATATACCGGTATTGCCGGCAAATACGATCACAACAAATATCAGAAGAAGCTGGAGGATATAGCAAAAAAATATCACGCGGTGGGCGTATCCGTGGCAGTTATTGAGGGCGATAAGATCATAGATACCTTCGCCTGCGGAGAGGCTATCAAAGGGGAATTGCCCATGACAGAGGACACCAAGGTAAGAATTGCCTCAATTTCCAAAATATTTCTCAGCACCGCCCTGATGCTCTCGGTTGAGGAGGGCAAAATGTCTCTGGATGAGGATATCGGCACCTATTGGGGGTTCCCCATGGGCACCCATGCCGAGGGAGACGTTATTACTCCCAGATCCATACTTACGCACACCTCTTCCATATACTGCTCCGAAGATGTTGCAAATATGTATTACGACACTATGGCAAAGCGTTTAAAAACCGGCAGCGGCATCAAGAACATAGTTTCCGGCAACATAAAAAATTTCCTCTACAACAACTACGCAATGGACGTCCTCGGTATGACGGTCGAACTTGTTACCAAAAAGAACCTTGACGATATAATCTCGGAAAAAATATACAAAAACCTTGATATAGATACCGCCTTTTACTGCGGAGATATGAAGGACAAATCCAACGTGGCCTCTTTATATCAAAGCGACGGCAGCATGGTAATGTCCGCGCAGAGGATGAAAACGTGGCACCGCGGCAAGCCCGGCACAAAAGCCTGGGGCTTTGCCGGAGGGATCACTATAAATGTAAAAGAATTGGGGCGTCTTGCAATAATGCTGCTGAACAACGGCGTTTATGAAGGCAAAAGATGCCTGTCCGAAGAAACAGTAAGGACCATGGAATACCACGAGGGAAATTTTATGGGGAGATACTGGCAATGTCAGCCTCTGCGCTATGAGCCGACAAAATACGGCCAAAAGGATTTTTATTACCACTCCGGGAGCGCTTACGGCGTTCTCAGCCTTGTAGGCTACAGCCGCGTCACCGGGCGTGGAGTAGCCATACTGACCACGGGAGCAAGAAAAAGAGCCTATCCCAAAGATAATATATACGATGAAATATCCAGACTGATGCTGAATATTGAGGCTCAACCGGTCACAACGACCCAGGAATAAAGCATATGAAAGACAAAAAAAGCAAAACAAAAAAGATAACCTGCGGTATTATAATTATGCTGCTGACAGCAGCGATTTTTGCAGGCTGCTGTTTTTTGCACAAGGGCAGCAGTAATATTCCGGGTTCGCAGGAAGGTTCAGGCGAAATCCTCCCCGGTACAACCGCCTCCCCGGTACAAACATACAAAGCCACCCTCGTGGGCACAGGTGACGCTCTGCTGCACTCCCCGATCTTCCGGGCTGCTTACGATCCCTCCTCCGGCTCATATGACTTCAACCATATGCTGACGTATGTAAAGGATGAGATAAAAGACTGTGATATCAAATACTACAACCAGGAGGTCATTTTTGACGACGACAAGCCGTACAGCAATTACCCCCTGTTCAACGCCCCCTCTGCATGGGGCACAAACATGACCCGGGATCTGGGCTTTAACCTTGTATCCCTCGCAACAAACCATTCCATGGATTGCGGAACAGACAGTGCCAAAAAAAGCGCCCGGTGGTGGGAAGCCTGCGAAAACGTCCTTGCCGCAGGTATGGCTTCAACAATAGAAAAACGGAACGAGCCTAAGATCGCGGAGGTAAACGGAATAACGTATTCAATGCTCTCCTACACCTATGGAACAAACGGAATACCCGTCACCGAGAACTACGTTGTCAATTTATTTGACAAGGAAAAGGCTCTTAAAGATATCCGGACCGTGCGGGACAAGGTGGATGTGCTCATAGTCGCCATGCATTGGGGCACAGAGTACAGCACAGGCGTTACCGCCACTCAAAAAGAGCAGGCAAAATTTCTTGGGGAAAACGGCGTGGATATAATCCTGGGCTGTCATCCCCACTGTATCGAGCCATGGGAATGGATAGACGAGGACACGGTGGTGTTCTATTCTTTCGGTAATTTCATCTCAAACCAAATGGCCGCCCAAACACCCATAATAAGAAAAGTCGGGCCTGTGGGTATGCTGGGCTTTCTGGATATAACCAAAACCGTCAATACCCAAACAAATACCGCAGAGATAAAAATAGACAACGTCAAAGCAGAGCTTTTGTACACATACAAATACTACAACAAAGAGAGAGGGATGAACGACTTTATGGTCATCCCCTTCAGCAGGATGGAACGGAAATATCTGAGCAACTACGAGGACGTTTATGAGGAATTCAGCTCAATATTAAAGAACTTTGACGGGAATATCACCGTCGTTCCCCTCCCGGCAAAGGCTGAGCAAAGCTTGTCCCGCGCCTCCTGACGGCTGAATTTCCAAGCAAAAACTTTACCGAAAATCCGGTGGAATTTTTGTTTGTTTTATGATATAATAATTTAATCATTAAAAATATAAGGATTGATAAATTATGGAATACAAATTCTCAGACAGAATAGCAACCCTTCAGCCCTCTGCCATAAGGGAGATACTCAAGGCCACCTCAAATCCGGAGGTCATTCCTCTGGCCGCAGGCAACCCCGCGCCGGACGCCTTTCCCGTTGAGGAAGCAAAAAAAATTGCGGCGGATATTTTCGAGAACCGCCCCATTGACGCTTTGCAGTACGGCGTAACGGAGGGTTATCTCCCCCTTAGAAACCGCATTGCCGAGTATATGAAAGCAAAACACAATATCGGCAGGGATTTTGACAGCGTTATAATCACCAGCGGCGCCCAGCAGGTAATGGATCTGAGCACAAAGATCCTCTGCAACGAGGGCGACGTTATCATCGCGGAGACCCCCTCCTTCATCGGCTCCCTCAACTGCTTCCGTTCTTATAACGTAAGGCTCAGGGGCGTGAATGTGGAGGCCGACGGCATGAATATCGAAAAGCTGGAGGCCGTGCTCAAGGAGGAGCCGAAGGCGCGTTTTATCTATACCATACCCAACTTCCAAAACCCCTCCGGCGCCACAATGTCCTTTGAAAAGCGCAAGGCGCTGTATGCCCTGGCCTGCAAATATAACGTGATAATCGTTGAGGATAACCCCTACGGCGATCTTCGTGTCGCCGGGGAACACATCCCCGCGATCAAGAGCATGGACGAGGAAGGCAGGGTCATCTACGCCGGTTCATTCTCAAAGATACTGGCTCCAGGCATCCGTGTGGGCTACACCATCGCCCCCGCCGCCCTCATAGCAAAAATGACGGTGGGCAAGCAGACCAGCGACGTGCACTCCACAATGTTCAGCCAGCTCCTTGTTGACGGCTGGATGAGCAATTATGATTTTGAGGGGCACATCGAGAAGATCCGGGGCATTTACCGCCGTAAGCTCAACCTTATGTGCGACTGCATAGACGAAGAGCTTGGCGATTTCGTTTCATACGTCAGACCCGAAGGCGGCCTGTTCATCTGGTGCGACCTGCCCGCAAATGTGGATATGCTGGATTTCTGCAAAAAGTCTGTGGAGAAAAAAGTTGCGGTGGTTCCCGGCACAGCGTTCATGGTGGAGCCGGAGGACAAGACCAACGCCATCCGCCTCAACTTCTCCACACCCGGAGACGATCAGATCGTCAGGGGATTAAAGATACTGGGAGAACTTTCCAGGCAATACAAATAAGGAGCATTTTCATGGACAATACCAACAACACCGTAAAACCCGAGCGCAAGCCCGTTGTATTCAGCGCCATACAGCCCACGGCTGTGCCCACCATCGGCAACTACTTCGGCGCGCTTAAAAATTGGTCGAATATGGCGGAGGATTACGACTGCCTTTTCGCTGTTGCCGACCTTCACGCAATAACAGTCCGCAACGAACCGGCAATGCTGCGCAAGCAGACCAAAGAGATGTTTGCCCTGCTGCTCTCCCTTGACCTTAAGCCGGAAAAGAATATTGTTTTCATCCAGAGCCATGTTCCTGCGCACGCGGAGCTTTCATGGATCCTCAACTGCTACACCCAGTTCGGCGAGGCCTCCAGAATGACCCAGTTCAAGGACAAATCCCAAAAGCACGCAGACAATATAAACATCGGCCTGTTCGCCTACCCCACCCTTATGGCGGCGGATATTCTGCTCTACCAGACCAATTTCGTGCCCATCGGCGCGGATCAGAAGCAGCACCTTGAGATAACCCGCGATATAGCGGAGAGGTTTAACGGCATCTACGGCAACACCTTTGCCATCCCGGAACCCCTTATCGGCAAATCCGGCGGCAGGATAATGTCCCTGCAGGAGCCTACCAAGAAGATGTCAAAATCCGATCCCAACCCAAAAGCTTCGGTCTCCATGCTGGATACCCCGGATATGATAGTCAAGAAGTTCAAAAGCGCCGTAACGGACTCCGAGGCGGTGGTGCGCTACGCCGACGGCAAGGACGGCATCAACAACCTTATGTCTATCTACTCCTGCTGCACCGGAAAGGACTATGACGCCATACAGCGCGAATTTGACGGCAAGGGCTACGGCAATTTTAAACTGGCTGTGGCCGAGGCTGTTATCTCAAGCCTTAAGCCCGTGCAGGAAAATTACAACAGGATAGTCAACGACGCGGCCTACCTTAAGGAGTGCGCGGAGAAGGGCGCTCAGGCCGCCAACTACGTTTCAAGCAAAACCATAAACAAGGTCATGAAAAAGATCGGCTTTTTGATGAAATAACCAAAATCCTGTTTTTTATTCACTGTTGCTTGTGTAAAAGGGATAAATAATGAATATTTATCTAAAATATATTGATTTTATGCATATTTGGTGTATAATCTACTCATAAAACTAAATGCGGGCTGTGCCCGGAACGGAGATATTGATTATGAAAAAGATTAAAAAAGTTGTTCTCGCGTACTCAGGCGGACTTGACACGTCCATAATCATACCCTGGCTTAAAGAAAACTACGACAACTGCGAAGTTATCGCGGTCTCCGGCGACGTGGGTCAGGGCACCGAGCTTGACGGGCTTGAGGAAAAGGCCATCAAAACCGGCGCTTCCAAGCTCTACATCGAGGATCTTAAGGACGTTTTTGTTAAAGATTACATCTTCCCCACCCTTAAGGCCGGGGCTGTTTATGAGGGCGAATATCTTTTGGGCACCTCCTTTGCCCGCCCCATCATCGCCAAAAGGATAGTTGAGATAGCAAAGGCCGAGGGTGCTGACGCCATCTGCCACGGCTGCACAGGCAAGGGCAACGATCAGGTCAGGTTTGAGCTTACCATCAAGGCCTTCGCGCCGGAAATGGCCATAATCGCTCCCTGGCGCATTTGGGATATCAAATCCCGCGAGGAGGAGATCGAATACGCCGAGGCAAGGAACATCCCCCTTAAGATAAACCGCGAAACAAACTACTCCAAGGATAAAAACCTCTGGCATCTTTCCCACGAGGGTCTGGATCTTGAGGATCCCGCAAACGAGCCGCAGTACAATAAACCCGGCTTCCTTGAGCTGGGCGTTTCCCCGGAGCAGGCTCCGGACAAGCCCACATACGTTACCGTCAGCTTTGAGAAAGGCGAGCCTGTGGCAGTTGACGGCAAGAAGATGTCTCCCGTTGAGATAGTCACCACCCTTAACGAGCTGGGCGGCAAAAACGGTATCGGCATCAATGATCTGGTTGAAAACCGCCTTGTCGGCATGAAGTCCAGAGGCGTTTACGAAAATCCCGGCGGAGCTATCCTCTACCGCGCTCATGAGGTTCTGGAGACCATCACTCTTGACAGGGACACCCAGCACTACAAAGCGCTTGTGGCTCAGAAGTACGCGGAGCTGGTCTACTTCGGCCAGTGGTTCACTCCCCTGCGCGAGTCCCTTGCGGCCTTTGTTGACAAGACCCAGGAGACAGTCACCGGCGATGTTAAATTAAAGCTCTACAAGGGCAACATCATCAACGCCGGCGTTACCTCCCCCTATTCACTTTACAGCGAGGCTTTCGCCACCTTTGACGCAGACGAGGTCTACAACCAGAACGATTCCGCAGGCTTCATCAACCTCTTCGGCCTGCCCATCAAGGTCAGGGCGATCCTTGAGGCGGAGCGCAAAAACAAGCAATAAAAACCGATCATGATCCCTTTGCCGTTTGCACAGTAAAAATGTGTGAACGGCAATGTGTGTATTTCAATTCTTCTGAAAGGGTTTGAATAATATGAAACTCTGGGCAGGCCGCTTTTCAAAAGAAGCGGACAAAAAAACCAACGATTTCAACTCCTCAATAGCCACCGACTCCCGTATGTTCCGGGAGGATATCGAGGGCTCAATTGCCCACGCCGCCATGCTGGGCAAGCAGGGAATAATAAGCCCCGAGGACTGTGAAAAAATCATCACTGAGCTGGGCAAAATAAAGCAGGAGATCATAGACGGCGCCCTGACCATCGACCCGGATGCCGAGGATATCCACACCTTTATTGAATCCACCCTGACGCAGCGCATCGGAGACGCGGGCAAGCGCCTGCACACGGGCCGCAGCAGAAACGATCAGGTTGCTTTGGATATAAGGCTCACCCTGCGCGGGGAGTGTGAAAAGCTGGCGGAACAGATCAACGAGCTTCTTTTTGTGCTGGACAAAAAGAGCAAGGAGTACCCGGACGCAGTAATGCCCGGTTACACCCATATGCAGCGCGCCCAGCCCATCACCTTTGCCACCCATCTGCTGGCGTATACCGAGATGTTCAAGCGTGACCTTGACCGTCTTGGAGACGCCAAAAAGAGGATGAACATTTCACCCTTGGGCAGCGGTGCCCTTGCCGGCACAGGCTATCCCATCGACAGAGCCGCCACAGCCGCGGCTTTGGGCTTTGACGGTTTTTCAAAGAGCACGCTGGACGGTGTTTCCGACCGGGATTTCTGCATCGAGCTCGCCTGCGCCCTGTCCATCATAATGGTCCACCTTTCCCGTTTCTGCGAGGAGCTTATACTTTGGTGCTCCTGGGAATTCAAGTTTATTGAGCTGGACGACGCCTTCTCCACCGGTTCCAGCATTATGCCGCAAAAGAAAAACCCCGACATAGCGGAGCTTGTCAGGGGCAAATCCGGCAGAGTGTTCGGCGACCTTATGGGGCTGCTCACTGTTATGAAGGGGCTGCCCTTGGCTTATAATAAAGATATGCAGGAGGACAAGGACGCCATTTTTGACGCTTTTGATACGGTCAAGCTGTGCCTGACCGCCTTTATACCAATGATTGACACCATGACGGTGCTGCCCGAAAATATGCGCAGAGCCGCCGCCGGAGGCTTCATAAACGCCACGGACTGCGCCGACTACCTTGTGGGCAAGGGTCTTGCCTTCAGGGACGCATACAAGGCCACCGGCGAGATCGTGGCTCTCTGCATAAGGAAAGGCCTTACCCTTGAGACTCTTCCTTTGGATGAGTATCAAAAAGTTTGCGGGCTTTTCGATGATGGCATTTATCAGGCCATCTCCCTTGAAAACTGCGTAAAACGCAGAGGACTTTGATATTTTTCAGCGTTTAATTTTAAAAATTCAAATAAAAAATGACAGGAGTTTTTATTATGTCAGAATGTTCAGGCAACTGCTCAAGCTGCTCCGCAAACTGCGGCGACAGGCAGCAGGATATGCGTATCCCCAGCGGAGAATTCAGCGAAATAAGAAAGGTCATCGGCGTAGTCAGCGGCAAAGGCGGCGTGGGCAAATCCCTTGTCACCTCACTGCTTGCGACAGCAATGCAGACAAACGGCTTTTCCACCGCCATACTTGACGCCGACGTCACAGGTCCCTCTATTCCCAAGGCCTTCGGCATTAAAAACAAGGCTCAGGCAAACGATCTGGGTCTGCTACCGGCGGAAACCGGCACAGGTATAAAAGTCATGTCCGTAAATCTCCTGCTGGAAAAAGAGGATCAGCCCGTTGTCTGGAGAGGCCCGGTCATCTCCGGGGTCATCCAGCAGTTCTGGCAGGAGGTCGTGTGGGATACGGTGGACTTTATGTTCGTGGATATGCCTCCCGGAACCGGCGACGTGCCTCTGACGGTTTTCCAGAGCCTGCCGCTTGACGGTATCATAATAGTCACCACGCCCCAGGATCTTGTTAATATGATAGTCAAAAAGGCTTACAACATGGCTCAGATGATGAACATCCCCGTGCTCGGCATAGTTGAGAATATGAGCTGTTTTGAGTGCCCGGACTGCGGCAAAAAGGTCAACATCTTTGGCGAGAGCAGGATAGACCAGGTTGCCGCAGAGCTCAAGCTGCCCGTACTGGCAAAGCTCCCCATACGGAGCAACACCGCCGCCCTTGTGGACAAGGGAGCTGTGGAGCTTGTGGAAATGCCGGAGCTCAAGGGCGCGGTGGAATGTATTAAAAATCTGCTTTGATACAGGATTAAAGACTTATGTTTGGAATTAAGAAAAAACAATTCAACGACAAAAGCAAGCCTGAGTTTATGATAGTCGGTTTGGGCAACCCGGGTAAAAAATATGAATTTACCCGGCACAATTCGGGCTTTCTTTTCGTTGACGTATTTGCCGAGACCGTAAACGCAAAGATCAAAAAGATCGGCTTTCAATCCGTTTACGGCGAGGCCACGGTAAACGGGCACCGCTGCCTCATAATGAAACCCCAGACCTATATGAACAACAGCGGCGAAGCCGTTAAGGAGGCCGCCGTGAGGTACGGTATCCCCCCCGAGAAGATAATAGTAGTGTTTGACGACGTTTCCCTGCCCTGCGGCAAACTCCGTATCCGCCGCAAAGGCAGCAGCGGCGGACACAACGGCATAAAAAGCATAACCGATCACCTTAAGAGCGAGGATTTTCCCCGCATAAAGCTTGGTATTGGAGAAAAGCCCCACCCGGAGGCCGACCTTGCGGACTGGGTGCTCTCCAACTTCTCAAAGCAGGAACTCATACAACTGCGAAACGCTGTGGATGAGGCGTGCAAAGCCGCCGAGCTTATGGTCGGCGGCGAAATAGACAAGGCTATGAGCTCATATAACTGAGTTATTTTATCATATCTGTGATGTTACCTATCATATCACCCACGGCGCTAATGGCCTTGGACATATTTTTCTTGACGGATTTGCCTGCGGAGGAATGACCCATGACCGCGGTTTCCACCGCGCCGATCATTCCGCCCAGCGCCATACCGATGCCTACGCCCTTCATCATTGAAGCTGTTGTATTCTTTTTCATAGAAGCTAAACCTCCCTGTTGTTTTGTTTTTACTATTTTACCCTTAAATATCCGAAAAATAAGCGGGTGAACACTATTTTATATGGAAAATAATTCTGTAACAAAAAAGCCCTCCCTCAACATTGTGCTGGTGGAGCCGGAAATACCCCAGAACACAGGCAACATCGCCCGCACCTGCGCCGCCACCGGCGCGGCTCTGCATCTGGTTGAGCCCATGGGCTTCAAGGTGGACGACGCCAAGTTGAAACGCGCCGGGCTTGACTACTGGTATCTGCTGGATATCACCTACTACAAAAGCCTTGACGAATTTTTTGAGAAAAACAGCGGCCCGTTCTTTTACTTTTCCACAAAGGCGAAAAACATATACTCGGATATCCGCTATCCGGACGGAGCGTACCTCGTCTTTGGCAAGGAAACAAAGGGTCTGCCGGAGGAGCTGCTGCACAACAATCCCGCAAGCTGTGTAAGGTTGCCAATGATAAGCGACGCCCGGAGCCTTAACCTCTCAAACTCCGTGGCTATCGGAGTTTATGAGGTGCTCAGGCAGTGGAACTTCCCGGAATTGCAATGTAAAGGTCAATTAACAAAATACGATTGGTAAGGTATGCGCCCTGCCAATCGTATTTTTTGATTATCTGAAATTTTTCATTACCGTCCGTATGAGCAAATATATCAACGGGATAAACACAACGGAATATAAAAAAGTGGGCAGATAATATTTGATAAGCACCTGCCAAGCGGTGCCGTAGCCCTTAAAAACGTAATTCCACAGCCAATAAAGCAAAATATAAAGCAACAAAGAGACGGAACAGATGAGCATTGCAGTGGACAGATTGTTGCGCATTAGGTAGTGGATAAGCCCCCATGCCCCGAAGGCGATGATGGTCATATAAATGGCGTTGAACCCGAAGCCGGTGGTGTATGTGTCCCACAAAAGCCCGGCAAAGGTACCAAGGAGCAAACCGGGGATCCCCCGCTCAAACATTGATATTATAACAGCTGCCGGGATCAGCAAAAACACTCCGATATTACCCGGGGTGGGGAACAGACCGGCAGTTCCCTGCAGCGCCGCCGTCACAAGCAGGATCAACACAAAAAGCACCCTGCGGATTATTGCATTTTTATTCTCTATAACGTAATTCATGATCACTCACCGGCCGCGCCTTCCTGCCCGTAAAAATAGGTCAGGACAAATACGTCTTTAAGCTCGCTGAAACGCACTGAAGGCGCTATAACTGCGTAGGTGGATATGTTCTCATTGTCGTTTTCAATGCCCGTGACCTGGCCGATTATAAGGTCACGGGGATATATGCCGCCAACGCCGGAGGTGCACACAAGACCACCGGCGGAAACCGCTGTGGTGCGGTCAAGCCCCGGCAGCCTGCAAAGGCCTTTTCGGGAAAGCTCCGGAGTTGTGGTCACAAAGCCCGACTCCCCTGTCCTGACCTCGTAGGCGCTGACATTGACGTCGGGGTTAAGTATGGTGCGCACAGTGCACTGGGTCTTTGTCACCGAGGCCACAAGCCCCACCAGATATTTGCCGTATATTACGGGATCGTTCACCTTGATACCGTGAACCTCGCCCTTGTTGAGCACAAAGGAGCCGAAAAGATCAGCGGCATCCCTTGAAATAATGGAGCATGAGGCGAATTTATAATCGTTGTGCTCCTTTTTTAGCTCAAGGAATTCTTCATAAAGGGCAAGCTTGCTTTTAGCGTCCTCATAGCCCACAAGCTGGCCTCTGGCGTCCGCAAGCTGACTTTCAAGCTCGGATACACGCTCCGCCATGCTTGCGGAGGATTTGAAATAAATCTCGCTGTCCGAGAGACGTTCGGCAAGGCGGGCGGACAGTCTCTGCACCCGGCTGAAAATAAAGCTGACAGCTGAGGTAAAGGGTGAGGTATATTTATGCGTAGTCGCGGCCAGAACGGCGCCAAAAACCAGCGCCGCCATGATCACAGCGAAAATTTTAAAACCTATACTCTTAACAAAGCGTCGCATTTACACATCTCCCGGGCTTGCGTTTTGATAAAAGCCTGAACTCAGCCGAGTTTTCTGCTGCTGAGTTTGCTCAGGGTATCGCTTTCAAGGCAAATTCCTGTGCCGTCAACAACGCAGTCCAAAGGATTTTGGGCGACAACAACGGGGATCTTTGTTTCAACGGCGATCAGCTTGTCAAGCCCTCTGAGCAAAGCTCCGCCGCCTGTAAGGGTGATGCCGTGGTCTATGATGTCCGCCGCAAGCTCAGGGGGAGTTTTCTCCAGAGTAGCTCTGATGGCGTCAAGTATCTGATTTACTGTATCCGCCAGCGCTCCGCGGATCTCCTCAGCGGTTATCTCAACGTGCTTGGGCAGGCCGTCCATAAGGTTGCGGCCCTTGATATCCATGGCGCCCTCGCCCTCGTAGGGGTAAGCTGAGCCTATGCGGATCTTGATATCCTCCGCCGTGCGCTCACCGATAAGCAAATTATATTTCTTTTTTATATAAGTTATAATGGATTCATCAAAGGTGTCTCCTGCGACCCTTGCGGAACGGGAGGTCACCACGTCGCCAAGTGAGATTACCGCCACCTCGGCTGTGCCGCCGCCGATGTCCACAACCATGCTGCCCGTGGCCTCGCTCACCGGGAGACCTGCGCCTATGGCCGCCGCCATGGGCTCCTCGATAAGGCTGACATCCTTTGCGCCTGCGCTCTTCGCAGCGTCGTAAACAGCTCTCCTCTCCACCTCGGTGACACCTGAGGGGATACAGATCATTACCCTCGCTCTGCTGAAGGGCGAGCTGCTGATGGCTCTCTTTATAAAGGCCTTGAGCATATCGGAGGTAATATTAAAATCCGCGATAACCCCGTCCTTAAGGGGGCGTACAGCCGTAATGGAGCCGGGGGTGCGGCCTATCATATCCTTTGCCTCGGAACCGACTGCCACCACTCTGGGGGGATTGCTTCTTCGGTCAACGGCAACAACGGAGGGCTCCCTTATAACTATGCCCTTCCCCTTTACAAATACCAGCGTATTGGCTGTGCCAAGGTCTATTCCTATATCCTGTGAAAACAACATTTCAAACTCCCCTTTTTATTCTATCTATTCTTCAATTATTTAAACTCGATACCGTTCAGAACTTCCGTAAAATCTATTTTGCCGAGGTTATCTTTTTTGTAACTGCAAACAAATCTGAAGGTGTGGTCGTTGTGATTCAAAAAGTAAGTTGTGAGCACGGAGTCATTATCTTTGCCGATGATGGTATAATAGTCGCAATCCGTGTTGAGTATTTTCGCCTTGCCCTGTTCCACCTCAGTGCCGTTCTTCTTAGCTTCTTCTGCAAAGAGCGCCGCGTCCGCCATGATCTCATCGTAGGTTTTGTCCGTGTCGTTGGAAAAGTTGATGGAAGCGTCCAGCTTTTCGTTGCCCATGCTCATACCCACAGTGCCTGTGTTCTTCCAGCCCGAAGGGATCTTGATTTTATAATATTTGCAGTCTATTTTCTTGCCCTCGTCAATGAACTGGGGATATTCCAGCACCTCGGTGATGGCGTTGCCGTCTGTATCGTGGTGGGGTTCTTTGGCGTTCCTCATCTTTAGTTTGATAAGGTTGCCCTCCGCGTTGACCACCGTGTCCCCGTTTACGTCCGTTTTCAGAACATAGGATTCGTTCTCCCCGGCAATGTATATTTTGCCGTATTCCGAGCGAGCCTTACAGGAAACCAGCGTTGCCGTCAGAGCAAGCAGCATGATCCCGGAAATGATATATTTTTTATTCATTTTCACATCTCTCCTTCCGGCAAGCGGAAACTGTCCATTCATCATTTGGTTTTTTTAAGCAATATAAAGTATAGCAGTATTAAATAATAAAGTCAAACAAATAAATCAGATTGTATTTATATGTAATCATTTGTCATTTTTTACCTTCGAATTTTGTTGTGGATTTAATCTTAAAATGATGATATAATGTTATTTGTCGCAGATCATAATCAGTTTGAAAGGCGGTATTATATGGCTAAACCGGTCAAAAAAATCAACAGAGGCCTGATACTTACCCTGCTGGTGATGCTGGGTGTAGTGATCTACATAATCAGTATTACCGCAGTGCGCTCTCAATATAAAAAGGAAATAAGCAAAATTGCCGGGGATTATGTGTCCACGGTGCAGACATACAGTATGCTGCCGACTAAATACCGAAGCGGAGCTGAGAAAATGCCCGAAAAGGAATTTGACAGCTTTGTGGCGGAGATGAAGACGAAGATCGGCGGATACTGCACGGACAACGAAGAGGCGCTGAACACCATACTCTCAGGGATGGAGGCAAACCTGCTCTCCCTCAAAGAGGGGCAGTGTATCGTAACCGAGTATGAAAAGGCAATAAAAAAGCTCTCCTATGAGTTCATCGGGGATAAGGTCACCGTCACCCTGACCTGCAGGAACAAATACCGCGGATCCGAAAACCTGCAGAGCGAGGATGAGGCTGCCGCATCTTCCTCTGCGGACTTAACGACACTTACCCAGGAAACTTCGGACACCATAATTTTCCAAAAGATCGACGGCAGCTGGAAGATAGTTTACGCCTATCTTGAAACACCGTCAGTCAGTCAGGATACCCCGTACCTGTTCAGATAAGGAGGAGCTTATATGAGTGTTGTACTTGAAGTAAAAGGCTTGACCAAAATGTTCGGCAAAAGGGCAGCGGTCAACAAGGCGTCCTTTGAGGTGAACTCCGGGGAAGTTTTCGGCTTTCTGGGGCCCAACGGCGCGGGAAAGACCACCGCGATCAAGGTCATAATGGGCTTCCTCTCACCGGATGAGGGAGAGGTCATAATAAACGGCACAAACGTCCAAAAAAACTATGAAGCTGCCATGGAAAACATCGGCGGCATAGTGGAAAACCCGGAGATGTACAGGGAGCTCAGCGGCAGAAAGAACCTTGAAATGTATGCCCGGATACACAACAACGTACCAAAAGGCAGGATAGAAGAAGTCCTGAGGATAGTAGGCATGGAAAACCGGGCCGACGAAAAGATCAAAAAATATTCTCTGGGCATGAGGCAGAGGATATGCCTTGCTCAGGCACTGCTGCATCGCCCCAACCTGCTCATACTCGACGAACCCACAAACGGCCTTGACCCGGCAGGCATAAAGGAGCTTCGAGATATCCTCAAGCACCTTGCCCACGAGGAGAACGTGGCAGTTATGGTCTCAAGCCATATGCTCGCCGAAATGGAGCTTATGTGCGACCGGGTGGGGATAATCAACAACGGCAAAATTCTGGGTATAATGCCCATTGACGAACTGCTGCACAAGACCTCCGGAGACAGCTGCTACCACATAAAAACAAACGATTCCGCCGCCTGTTCGGAGCTGCTGGAAGCCTCTTACGGCAGCGGATCGGTCAAACTGATCGACGGAAACAGCCTTGAGCTTTCCGTCAGCGAGGCGGAGGTGCCCTCGGTAGTCCGTCTGCTCACTGAGAACGGCTTTGATATTTTCAACGTTTCCCCTGCGGAAAATTCACTGGAGGATGCGTTTATCAGCATCACGGGAGGGGGCAATTCAATTGCGTAAGCTTTTTGCACTGTTTCACAATGAACTGATAAAGATTTTCTCAAAAACCGCCACCTGGATACTGATAATCATTATGGTGGTCTCCCAAATTGGTCTGGGCGCCATATTGAAGCTCACGGGTATAAACGACGTTCCCTCTTTTGCGGACAGCGAAACCTCCGACTACATGAAGGAGCAGGAAGAATACATCAAAACGCTTAAAGAAGATGAAAACAAGCAGCAATACGTTGCCGACGGGGAAACGGACCCGGTCAAAAAGCTCGAAGCTCTGAACGATCTGGCGCAAACGAAAGCGGAAATATACGCCTATGAATTCGCGGCAAAAAACGGCATGGCCAGAAATCAGTTGCAGATGTACTCCTACGACAATTATTTGATGACCTGTTTTGACAAGCTTGTTGAGCTAAAGAGCGGAGAATATCTTTACGACCTTGCCTCGGATCTTATAAAAGACACCGTGAACGGCAACCCGCTTATGAAAGCCGGCATAGGGAGCATTATCAACCTGATAACCGGCAACAAGACCAGGATCGCCGCCTATGAGGAGATCATTATCAACAAAGATTATAAGAAATTCATCCAGATGAGCAACGATGAGATATACAGCGACAAAAGCAAAACCAAGGATGAGAAGGATATCGAGGTCTACTGCAATAATCTTCGGCTCAAATCGGATCCCACAGGCAGCGAAAACAACTGGAAGGCGGAGGAGATGATACAAAATATCGGCAAGGCAAAGCTCTCCCTGCTCCACAACGTGAACTATGTCTTTGACGCAAACCAAAACGTTCCCCTTACAGAGGACGAGAAAATACAGATAAAAAATCTGCTCGCCGTCAATACCTATACCATGGAGCAGGGCATACTGAGCGATTACGATCAGGCGGATAATATGGACTCCTTGTCCATAATGTCGAATATCGGCATGATGTTCGTAATTGTACTCACTATGATCCTCGCAGGCGGCAGCATCTCTCAAGAGATAGCCACCGGGTCCATAAAATCCCTTATAATCTCCCCTGTAAAGCGTTGGAAGATATTTACAGCCAAGCTTTTGTCAGTAATTTTCACTTCCTTTTTCGCCACGCTGATACTCTATATTTCCTCCATGGCGACCGCCTTGATATTCTTTGGTAAAGGCGCCATGATACCCTACGTATTTGCCGTAAACGGCGTGGCAAAGGAGCTTAACTTCTTTGTTTACAGGTTCTCTCTGCTGATGGTGGGCTTTATTGACGTGTTCGCCTACACCCTTTTTGCGATGATGCTTTCAACTGTAACCCGTAACACCGCCGTTTCAGTTGCCGCGCCCATCGGCGTCTATTTCAGCAGCAGCATCATTCTGGCCTTTACAAAGCTGATAAGCAATGATCTTATTGTCAAGTTCTTCCCCTTGACAAACCTCGGTCTTGAAGACAAGTTCTTCCCGTTCACAGACTATGCCATGCTTTACGGCGAATGTCTCAAGCACTCTCTCAGGTTCTCGCTGATATATGTGTGCGTGATGTGTCTTTGTATGCTGGTCACCGCGCTGGATTCCTTTAACAGGCGTGACCTTAACTGATATTCAAGTATTACGGAAAGATCCGCTGTGCGAAGATCATCACACAGCGGATCTTTTTTATTCATGTAAACTTGCTTGGTCAGAGACCCTAACCGGGAGACAGGGCTCTCTATAAACCTGCCGGGAAACGGTACGCCCCTGACGATTGAGGGGTTTATTCAGACAAACGCGCTTTATTGCCCGTTATTGGCAGCGGTGGTAAAGCCGGTTATCCCGTCCTTCGCGATGTCAAAGCTTGAAAAGTGCCTGGTGATATCATCCCTGAATATAACTGCCAGAACGACCAGAGCCACAACGAGCAAAACAACCAAAATTATAATAGTTTTTTTGTTGAGCTTTTTCATATTTGCCTCCCAAAAAAGTATTCCTTTGTTATTTTATCACATTGTGAGCCATATAACAACTATTATGTTTATTTTTTTGTTGAAAAAAAACTTATAATGGTATATTATATAAATATAGAAAAAGAAGATTTGATTTTTATATATTATTGGGGAGAGATCATTTTGCATAAAAAACGTATCGTATCCGTATTGACTATACTTTTCATCACTGCGTCCGTTTTTCTTTCGGGCTGCGGTTCAGCCCCTGCCGGGGATGAGACCACAGCGGCTGAGGTCAATACAGGCGCCTCTATCCAGATAAACGAATATATGTCCAAAAACACCTACGCTCTCTATGACGAGGAGGGTGATTACGACGACTGGGTGGAGCTGCACAACACCTCCGGCCACAGCGTATCCCTCAACGGTATGTTCCTCTCCGACAATTCCGAGAAGCCCGGCAAGTGGGCTTTCCCGGAGCAGGCGTCCATCCCGGCGGACGGTTATCTTATCATTTACCTCTCAGGCAAGGATAAAGTGACCGAAAGCGGCGAGATCCATACGAATTTCAAGCTTGGCGGCCAAAAGGACAATATTATAGCGATATTCTCAAACAACAAGCAGGTCGTTGACAGCCTTCCCCTTGTGGAGCTTGACGAAAACGTATCCTACGGCCGAAGCGCCGAAAATCCCGCGGAGCTGAAATACTTTGCCGACCCCACTCCCGGCGCAAAAAACAGCTCGGTCTCCTTTACGGAGCTGTCCGCCACCCGGCTGCTCGACAGCCGCTCCGTTGTTATAAACGAAGTGTCGGCGGCCTACAACGTGGGCAATAAGACCTCCGGGCAATACGATTGGATTGAACTTTATAACGCCTCAAACAGTCCCGTAAGCCTTAACGGTTACGGGCTTTATAAATCTTCCGGACCGGATGATAAATTCACCTTTCCCGAAGGCACCGTTCTTGATCCGGGGCAATACCTCATGGTCTACGCCGTAGGGGATAACGACGTTCCTTCGGACGTCAAGGGGAAGCTTGCGGCAAATTTTAAGGTGGACGCCTACGGGGATCTGCTGTTTTTGTCGGATTCTCAGGGCAAGGTGGTAGATAAGTTTTTTTCCGGCAAGCTCAGGATAGGCGTCACCAGCGGACGGAGCCGGACGGTTGACCGGGTATTTTTTGACACCCCCACTCCCGGCGCCGCAAATTCCTCAAAAACTTATCAGAGCTATTATCAAAAGCCCGTGTTCTCATCCCAGGGCGGCATGGTCTCAGCCGGCACTGTGCTCAGC
>CAMOTT010000026.1 GCA_946626015.1 uncultured Clostridia bacterium
CCGCCGTATTCGGCAAGCAGCATTTTGGACATGGCGATTATATCCCCGGCCTTGGTGTGGTAAAAGCCGCAGGAACGCACCAGCTCCTCCACCCGCTCAAGCTCCGCCCCGGCAAAGGCCTCCGGGGTGGGGAACTCCGCGAACAGCGCCGGCGTGACAAGGTTCACCCTGGCGTCTGTGCACTGGGCGGAAAGCCGGGTGGCAACCAGCAGCTGGAAAGGATCATCGTACTCAAGGGAACAGATAGCCTCCGGGTATTCGTTTTTCAGCGCCTCAACGGCGAACTCCGCTTTCTGCTTTTTGGTCATATTTTTATCGGACGCCGGAACAGGGCGCCTTTTCCTTTCGCATAAAATGTGTTTTTTATAAAAACATTATACCACAAACTCCGGCAAAAGTCGACAGAAAATCCGCCCCCCGGCAAAAAGCTCCGGCGCAGCCGGGAAATTTCCACGCCGCGCCGGAAGCTGTATGCTCTCTGCCTTGTTGATTTACTCAAAAAAATCCATTTTGCTGAACTCCACATAATTCAGGAACACCACAAGATCCGGCCGGATCTCGTCGATCCTTTTTGAAAGCACCTGTTTATCGTGCCGGGGGTCGATAGTATACAGCTCGTTACAGGCGGCAAGGGAGAAAAACGGCGCCATGGTGCAGCAGAAGGAATCCCGCACGAAAAGAATCCTGCGGTCCTTGATGTTATTGTTGACGTACCGGGTCTCCGGGTAATCCGAGCCGCTGTAAACAGTGTAGGGGTTCTTGGCAAAATAGTCCACCTTTGAGACCCTGTCACGGAAAATAAACGCCTTTTCGAAATCACCGTTCCGGGCAACGTCCTTGCCTGCGGCGGTGGTGTAGGTGCAGCTGAAATTTGTATCATAATTGGGGACGATCACCGTCAGGTCGTCCACGCCGGAATAGAAAATCCCTGTCCTCTTGCCCTGACTGCCCAAAAAGATACCGCTGTAAGTCCGCCGCATCATTCTCTGATCGGAGAGCAGGGAGAGGTCGATGCCGTACCCGTAATCTTTATTCAATTTCTCGCACAGGAACCTTGTGCCCTGAAGGGCGGCCTCCGGGGTCCAGTGATGGTCGGTTTTGAAGAACAGCTCATAGTGGTCGGCCCCTGCGTATGCGAACTCCTTGCGCAGATCAAGGGTATTGATGCCCAAGCCCTGAACAAAGGAGACGGTGCTGTCCATAAACCGGTTTATGCTGCTGTCAAAGCCTGCCGGATACTGTTCGGCCTCTTCATCAATTTTGTTCGGAATCTGAACATACAGCAGGGGGATGTTTTTTTCGTCCAGATACGCCTTGAGCCGGGTCATTCCCGTTGTCCATTTTTCATAAGCCTTGTCGCGGACGTCCTCTTTAAACTGATCGTTCCAGACAAGGCTGCCGTTTTTGAACCGAACCACGTTGCGGTTGTCCGGTGAGGTTATATAGCGGTTTCCCGTCAAACGCTGAAAGGCGCCCCATGGGTTGATGTAGTTCCCTTTTTTCAGATTTTTGTCGGTGAACGCATCGGAAATTTCCCGAAGATTGGGGATGATCTCCGACAAAGACCAGCTGCCCTTTTTGGTTTGGATAAGCTCCGAAGTTTTCTTTGTTTCGGAGTTGACAAAAATCGAAACGAGAAAGCCGATCACAAACACCAGAAACAGGCCGGCAACGAGCCGGTTTCTCAGCAGATTTTTTCTATCCATTTTCCCCCGCCTCCTGTTGAGGATTTACGCCGGGAGAGAGCAAAAAGTTAAACGGCTTTTCAAAAATTTTCGGCGAGCAGATGAGAGTTATCACCAAAGCGATAGGTATGAGTATAAGCGGAAGCCAGATGCTGCCCATGCCCAGCGGGCCGGTGATGTGGCGGCTTATCAGCGCGCCGTAGGCCTTTATAAGGAAGCAGTGCACGGCGTAGGCCTGCACGGTCCTCGCGCCCATCGGGGTGAAAAAAAATTCTCTTTCCGGGGTGAGGGAAATAAGGCAGCAGACCAGCAGGGAAGAGACCGCGTAGTATGCCAGCCTTAATAGAATGCCCCGGCGCATAAGGTAATCTTTCATAGTCATGTAGGAATTTTTGCCCGTGAGCAGCGGCCGCAGATCGTAGAGCTTTTTCTCCTTGAAGATCACAAGGAGCAGCAGCGCCGTCATAACGGCTGCGGCAATAATTTTGACCGGTTTTTTCTTGAGGGGAACCACAAGCTTTTCTTTGTCCGCGATATAACCCGCGAAAAAGAAGGGATAAAAATTGACTATCCGCATGAGCATCAGTTTGTCCCCAAGGCCGTTGTCGTACCCCGAAAAAAGGGCGACGATCACGCTGAAAACCAGCACGTATTTCGGGTTGAATTTTTTGAGGAAAATAGTCATCAGGCTAAAGGCAAAAAGAGCGAAAGCGTACCATGGTATCCCGCTCTCGGAGAGCAGGGAAAACGCCGTCTCTTTGTTAAAAATATACCGGGCGAGCCAGTGGATTATTTTTATAAGAACGTAGAGGACAAAATAGGAAAAAATACGCTGATAATTTTTGTTGTTCACTGTCTTTTTGCAGAACATCCCGGAAATGAAAATAAACGCCGGCATATGGAAGCTGTAAATGAACAGGAACATCATACGCATATACCGGGACTCCGGGGTATAGTAATCCGCCAGATGCCCCAGCACCACAAGAAAGATCAGCATAAATTTTAAATTGTCCCAAAGCGGAGTGCGCTTCGCACCCATAAAAACACCTCCCGGTTTATCAGAAGTTGAAATAAATGAACGGATTGTACGAGCCCCTTATGATGTAGAGACAGGAGATAAACGTCAGCGCCAAAAGTCCCAGGGCGTAGAGGATATCCCACGCCGGATTTTGCCGGTTTTTCAGCTTTTTGCCGATCATTTTAGCCGTGGGCATGGAGAAGATCACCGCGGCCGAAAGGAACACTGCGTTGTTGGAGAAATTGAATTTGAAGGCGTTGTCAATAAGCGGCACGCCCACGCCGAACATGGCCTTGAAGTACTCCCCTGCCGCTCCCAGGCTTTCGGCGCGGAACAGCACCCAGCCCATGAGCACGAAAAACAGGGTATAAAAGACCCCCAGCGGCTTTATCCTGTTCTTTTTTTCCAGACCCGTGAGCTTTTCCACGGTTATCAGCACAAAATACAGCGCGCCCCACAGGATAAAAGTCCAGTTTGCCCCGTGCCACACGCCGGTGAGGATCCACACGGCAAACAGGTTGAACACCAGCCGCGCCTTTGACCTGACCCGGCTGCCGCCCAGGGGGAAATAGACGTAATCCCGGAACCAGCTGCCCAGGGAGATGTGCCACCTTCTCCAGAACTCCGAAACGGAGGACGAAATATAGGGGTAATCGAAATTTTCAAGGAAATGGAAGCCGAACATCCGGCCAAGACCTATGGCCATATCGGAATAGCCGGAAAAGTCGAAATAAATTTGAAAAGCGTAGGCCAGAGCTCCCAGCCACGCAAAGGCCGCGGATATTGGCTCCTTGGAGTCAAAGGCAAGGTCGGCTATCACCGCCATATTGTTGGCAAGCAGGACTTTTTTGTTGAGCCCCACAAGGAACCTCGTTACCCCGGAGCAAAAATCCGACAGGGTCTCCCGGCGGTGGATTATCTCCTCCGCCACGGTGGTATAGCGCACGATGGGGCCGGCTATGAGTTGGGGGAACAGAGCTATATACAGCCCAACGTATATTGGGTTTTCCTGCACCTCCCCCTGACCCCGGTAAACGTCGATGACATAGGACAAGGCCTGAAATGTAAAAAACGATATCCCGATGGGCAGGGTGATGGACAGCAGCCCCGTGGAGAGATCCCTTTGGGCGAAAAACTCAAAAAAACCGTTGTCCGGCAGGGCGATATCGCTCCCGAAGAGCTTGTTGGCGTTATCGATGGTAAACATAAGGTACTTGAAGATAAACATTATGCCCAGATTGAACGCCGCTGCCGCCGCAACCACTGCCCTTGCCGCGGCTTTCTTGCTCCGGAACCTGTCCACCGCCAGCCCGAAGCCCCAGTTTGCCACAATGGAGGTGAGCATTATCAGCACGAACTTCGGCTCGCCCCAGGCGTAAAAGAACAGAGAGGCTATGAAGAGAAATCCGTTTTGAAGGGGCCGACTTTTCCGCAGCAGACCGTAATACACCGCCGTTACCAACGGCAGAAAAAAGAAAATGAAAATCGTACTGGAAAACAGCATTTTAACAAAAGTCCTCCGTTTACACGCTTATGTGGTCACCCAGAGAAAACGAGTAAAGTATAAGCTCCGACACAGGTATGCCCAAGACCTGCTCCATGGCTTTTTTGTAGATCTCAAGCTGCAGGGAGTACCGCTCCGCCAGCTCCGAAAGACAGGATACCCTGTCCGTTTTGTAGTCCACGATGACCGCCTTGCCGTTTTCGATGAACAGGCAGTCCACCATGCCCTGAATGAGGATCTTTTCCTCCGACGTGAGGGCGGGCAGCTCGTAAAGCTCCCCGGCAGGAACCGTCACGGTAAATTTTTTCTCCCTGTAAAATTTTTCCGAGTTTATTATACGCTTTGCGAGGCCGCTTGCAAAGAATTTTTTGAGCTTTGCCGCGTTCAGGGCTTTGCCCTCCGCCTCGGTGAGCCGGCCGGCGGAAACCAGCCTTTCTATCTCCCCGGGCAGATCCTCGCCGCAGGCCTTGTAATCGCAGTGCTGCATAAACAAGTGGAACGCCGTGCCCCTCTGCGCCGGGGTCAACCCCTTCTCCGACATAAACGCCGGGGCGCTGCTTGCGAAATGCTCGGTGTTTATGCCCCCGTGAGCCAGCCCGGAGGCGGTGAGCTTTGATGAAACTCCCCGGAGTGAGTCGTAGGGGTAGCGGTAATCAAGCTGCTCCCGGAGCTTTGCCACAAGCTCCTCATCCGCAGGTTCCCCCTGTGAAACGGCAGCGGCATCTTCCGCCTCGCCGTCAAAGCCGTCGTAAACGAACCTGACCTTAAGCGGCGTGTCCGAATGCCCCAAAAACTGCGCGCCGGCAAGCCCCCTCAGAATATGGGCGTCCGGGTGCCGCAGCATCGCAAGCAGTATCCAATCCGAAAAGCTGCGGCAGCTGTCGGCGAAAAAGGGAGGGATATTCTCCTCCCCGGCGATATAGCCTGCAAGCTTTTTCAGCTTTTCCTCCGGCTTTTTCTCCGTGGCAACGGCGATAAGCTTTTCCTTTGCCCTTGTCAGGGCAACGTAGAGCACTCTCAGCTCCTCGCTCCTGTCGTCCTGCCCGGCGGCAAGCGCCGCGGCCAGACGGGAGACGGTGTTGTGGGTGATCCTCAGCTCCGGACGGAACCTCTTCATTCCCATCCCCAGCCGGGGGTGGACTATTATATTCTCGGTGGTATCCATTATATTGAAGCTCTTTGCGCAGTCCGCAAGTATGCAGATGGGGAACTCCAGCCCCTTGCTCTTGTGCACCGTCATTATCCGCACCACTCCGGCGTTTTCGGAGATCTGTTTTGCGGAGGGCGCCCTTGCGCTGCCCAAAATGAACCTGTCGATAAAGTTTATGAACCCCGGCAGACCGGTTTTGCCCCCGTCGCTGTACTTGACAGCGCATTCCTCGAACAGCCGCAGGTTAGACCTGCGCTGACTGCCTCCGGGCAAAGCGCCAACAACAGCCAGATACCCGGTCTCCTCGGAGAGCCTGCGGATGAGACTGTCCACGGGCAGGGTCGCGGCAAGCCTGCGGAGCTCCTCTATCCTTTGCAGGAAATTCCGGCTCTTATGATCTGTCTCCGCGTAGTTCACAAGGCAGTTGTAGATTGGTATTTTTCTGTCGGGTATCCTCATCCTTGCCAGCTCCTCCGGGGTAAAGCCGAATACCGGGGAGAGCATGACGCCGATAAGGGGGATATCCTGCACCGGGTTGTTGAGCACCCGGAGAAGGTTGAGCATGAACCTGACCTCCGTGGTGTCGAAAAGCCCGTCGGAGGTGTCGAAATACGCCGGGATGGAAAGAGCCTTGAGCGCCTCGATGAATTTGCCGCCGCTGTTTTTCGGGGAGCGGAGAAGGATGCAGAAATCACCGTAACCGGCAAGTCTTTCCCCCTCGCCGTCCTTTACCGTGACCTTATCGTCCATCATTTTTTTGATGAGCCGCGCCACGTACTCCGCCTCGGAATGGTCTTTGTTCCCGGTGAGCAGATGTATCTCGGTATCCGGCTCGTCCCGCTCAGGGTAATCCGCTCCGCAAACCAGCTCCTCCCCTTCGCCGTAGCTGAGACCCCCCAGCCGGGGCGTCATAAGCCGGCGGAAAATAAAGTTCACCGCCTGCGTGACCCCGGAGCGGCTTCGGAAATTCCTGTCAAGGTTTATCCGCGCCGGATAATTTTCGTTTTCGTAGAGGGGCAGGGTGTCCCGGATGCTCAGGAAGATCTCCGGCATTGCCTGACGGAACCTGTAAATGCTCTGCTTCACATCCCCCACCATGAACAGATTGCTCCGCTCCTTTGACAGGGCGGTAAAGAGCATATTCTGCACCTCGTTTATATCCTGAAACTCGTCCACAAGGATCTCGGTGAACTGGCGGCTGAGCTGTTTTGCAAGGGGCGTTTTCTTATCCCTGCCCTGTTCGTCCTTTTGGATGAGCAGATCAAGAGCCAGATGGATTATATCGGAAAAATCCAGCGCGTTCCGCTCCGTCTTCAGCCTTGCGAACTCCCGACCGTAGCGGATAACAGCCTCAACAAGCGCCGCCGCGACAGGTGCGGAGGCGGCAATATCCTCCCTGAATTCCTCCGCTGAACAGCAGAAAAGTTTTTTGATCTCGTCTATGTATTTTTTTGTGCAGTTTTTTCTTGCGTTTTTTGCGAATTCGCTGACCTCGCAGGCGTTTTTTGAGGAAACACCGGAAAGCTTTCCGAAGTTGATGTTCTCAAGGAACTCCCTTGCGCCGTCCCAGTCCCCTGCCCGGATCTTTTCAAGCAGCCCGGATAAGATTTTCTCGTCGTCCGCAAAAACTTCGCCGTATTTTTCGTTGACAAGGGGTTCGCTCTCCATGAGCTTTATCACGTTCCGTGTCTGCTCAAGGCAGGCCTCGGCGCCCTCCCGGGCGTAGTCGAAGATCCTTTTGCCCCAAAGGGTATCCTCCGGGTCGGCGGCGGTGTAGGCCTCTTTAAGGGAGGTCAGCCACTCCTCCGGCCGGGGATAGGCGCAGGCAACGCCGTAAAGCCTGCGGACGGTGTCGGCAAGGCAGCTGTCGTCCCTGCCCCGGAAGGTCAGCTCAACTAAATTTATAAAAGCCGGGTCGGCCTCGGCGTAAAGCTCCTCTATGACGTTGGACACAGCGTCCTCGCCGATAAGGGCAAGCTCCCCCTCGTCGGCTATCTTATAATCCGGGTTTATGCCCAGGGCGTGGAAATTTTCCCTTACAAGGTCGTTGCAAAAGCTGTCTATCGTGCAGATCTTCGCTGTGGGCAGCAGCAGGCTCTGGCGCTGTAAATGAGCGTCGTCCGGGTTCTTTTTCAGCTCCTTTGCCAGCGCAGCGGCGATCTTGTCCCGCATCTGCGCCGCAGCGGCCCGGGTAAAGGTGACCGTCAGCAGCGAATTTATTCCGCAGGGCTCTTCCCTGTCCGTGATGCGGCGGATCACGCGCTCCACCAGCACGGCGGTTTTACCCGAGCCTGCCGCGGCGCTAACCAGCAGTGTGCCCTTGCGCGCCTCGATAGCCTTGGTCTGCTCCGGCGTCCAGTTGACAGCCACTGTCATCTCCCCTTTCCCGAAAATCAGAATATCACATCCGTCCATAGGGAACGGATATCATTGAAAAAAGCAGCCATTACGGCTGCTTTTTCGTGGTGGACACAAACGGACTCGAACCGTTGACCTCCTGCGTGTGAAGCAGGCGCTCTAACCAGCTGAGCTATGCGTCCTCAAACAAAATTAAGAAAAAAGCAGTGTCCGCCGATTTGCAGGCAGGCAACTGCTTTTTGGTGATCCATCGGAGATTCGAACTCCGGACACCTTGATTAAAAGTCAAGTGCTCTGCCAACTGAGCTAATGGATCATTTGATTTAATACCAATTCAAACGGCACTTAAGTATATTATAGTATTTCCCGGCAGTTGTCAATACTTTTTGAGAAAATTTTTTGATTTGCGGCAAAAGTTCCCCCTATCCCCGGACAGGAGGAGCCGCCGCGCCGAGTTTGTTTATTTTTGTTCCGCCCTGACGCCGGGATCCAGCCTCTTTTTCAGCTTGTTCAGAACTATCAGCAGCACCGGCAGGAGCAGGATGACCGCAGCTATCCAGGCGGTGGGATTGGCAAAGCACACGGCGGTAAAGCCGAACCTGGGCACCGCGACCAGACCCATTATGCACCTCCCCGCAAGCTCGAACACTCCGGCAAGCATGGCAGGTATGCTGTAACCCAGACCCTGCACGGAATTCCTCAAGGGGAACAGGAGAGCAAGCCCGGGGTAGAAGATAAGGCAGGTGTGAAGGAATTTTTCCACCAGAGAGATGACCTCCGTCTGATCGCCGGGGACAAAAAGGGTGGCAAGATCCCCGGCAAAGAAATAGGCTACGGCCATCATTATTATGTTATAGGCCTCCGATATCAGCAGGGCTTTTATAATACCCTCCCTGATCCTGTCCAGCTTGGCCGCGCCCAGATTCTGGCCGCAGTAGGTGGCCATTGTGAGCCCTACGGACTCCGCAGGCATCACCAGGAACAGCTGTATCTTGCTGGCCACGGTCACGGCGGCTATGGCTATCTCCCCAAGGGTGTTCACCGCCGACTGGAGCATAACGGCTCCGGTGGCCGTGACCGAAAGCTGAAGCGCCATGGGCAGGCCGTTATAAAGCAGGCTGCCGCAAAGGGCGGGCTGAGGCTTAAGATCCTCCCTCGTCAGCCGAAGAATATCGTACCGTTTCAGGATTATAACAAAGGCCAGCGCGGCGGAGACCATCTGAGCGGTGACTGTGGCTATGGCCACGCCCTTGCAGGCCATTTTCAGCTTGATGACAAAGAACAGGTCAAGGACAATGTTCAGCAAGGAGGAAAACACCAGCAGCAGCAGGGGGGTCTTGCTGTCCCCCAGGGCGCGCATTACGCAGGCGAAAAGATTGTAAAACAGAATTGCCGCAAGCCCCTTGAACACCGTGCCGATGTAATCGTAGGCCATGGAAAAAATCTCCTCCGGGGTGTTCATTACCCTGAGCACGCCGGGGGTGAGGAAATAAGTCGCCGCTGTGAGCACGGCAGTGGCCAGCGCGGTAAGATATATGGTGTTTATGTACAGTTGGCGCACCTTTTTGTGGTTACCCTCGCCGAAGGCCCGGGAAAGGGGTATGGAAAGCCCGGTGGTAAAGCCGCTGACAAAACCTATCACCAGAAAGTTGAGAGAGCCGGTGGAGCCAACAGCGGAAAGCTCCGCGGTGCCGGCGAAACGACCCACGATGATACTGTCCACCATATTGTAAAACTGCTGAAAGATCTGCCCCAGCATAATGGGCAGACAAAAGGAGATTATCAGCTTTACCGGCTTGCCTTTTGTAAGGTCACGAATCATTTTACTGCTCCTTGAGAAGATACTGTAAGGGTTTGCGGAACTTTCGGATCGTGTCAATAAACATCCTGCGATAACTTCGTGTTATTATAACGCAAAGGGTAATCCCCGTCAAGGACGAGCCACGTTTATTTTGTAAAAATCTTGAAATTTATTTATGGGTAGTATATAATAAATATTCGTAAACTTGTCATAAACGCATTTGGGAGGGCTGACTGTGAAACCGGCAAAAAATATCCTTTTGGCAGCGCTTGTTTTCGCCGTGATGTTTGCCCTTTCCTCCTGCGGAGGCAATAAGGCGGCGCCTGTTGCCAAGGGCGATGCCGCAACCGCCGGGGAGGCTGTAAGCAGCGTCACCGCCGGGGAGGAACCGGAAAGCGCGGCTGTCCCTTACGATACCATCACCGCGGCTCCCGTAAGCTCCGGCGAATACCGCGCCGCTTACAAGGACTTTTTGACGAACTATATTTCCGGCCGGAGCAGCGCGGATAAAGACCGGGGTCATTTTGAGCTGATCTACGTTGACAATGACGATATACCCGAGCTTGCGGTAAGCCCCCGGGATAATAAAGGGGCTAAGGCCGAGCTTTACGTTTACCGCGGCGAAGCAGTCCAAAAGGCCGGGGAATACGGCTCTGATGGTATGCTCTTGTACCTGCCGCGCAAGGGTATCATCGTTTCGTCTTATGAGACCTCCGGTGAGCATGAAAAGACCGTTTACAGGCTGGTCAACGGCGAGGTAAAAGAGGTTGGTTCCTATCGTGTCCGCCTTTTTGACGTGGCTTCAAGCCCGGAGGATTTTTTTTACTATATAAACGGCAAACAGGTCTCCCAAAAGGAGTATCAGGACGCCTATTCAAAGGACGTTCCCTCTGAGCCTGTTTCCGCGCCGGCGACCCGGAGCGCAGATGGAGAAGCCTTTGCCCTTTCGGCGGAGGGGCTGCAAAAATGCTTCGACCCGGACAGCGGCGGGGCCGAAAAAACCGCCCGGCAAAGCGCCGGGGATCCCTACGCTCCCGTTGTGAAGAATTACGCGAGGCAGCGGATGGAAAGCGCGGCTGTCGCCGGGTATGAGCTCAAAGCCCCGGAGTATGACTATGCCGTCAAGGATATAAACTCCGACGGTGTGGCCGAGCTGGTTATCCGCGAAAAAACCGGGGATGGAACCGGCGGAGTGATTGGCGCCATATACACGATGAGGGGCAATACTCCCCTGGAGCTTTATTTCATCGGCAGGCACGGGAATTACACCGTCAGCTCCGACGGTTATTTCATCTGGCTCTACCATGAGGCGAGGATCGAAAAGCTCGTGGGCACCGAGCTTGTGACCGTGGCGGAAAGTCCGCGCCTTAATTGGAGCGAGGGCAAGTCCGAGCCTGACGGTTATTCCGATTTTTTAAAGACCAACGGGGTCTCTCTTGAGGAAATGGCTTTTGACTATGTTCCCTTTAACAACTGACGGCAGTTCCGGCAAGGCCATCCGCGCTTTGCCGTTGCGATAAAAAGATATTTTATTTAGGAGGAAAAAATTTTGAAAATACTTGTCATAAACGCGGGCAGTTCGTCCCTCAAGTATCAGCTCATTGATATGGACACTGAGGAAATGCTTGCGAAGGGAATTTGCGAGCGCATCGGCATTGACGGCGTTATCAGCGGCTCCACTGCGGACGGCAGAAAGTTCAAGTACGAGGTCGAGCTCAAGGATCACACCGCCGCGTTCAATGAGGTGAACAAGAACCTCACCTCCGGCGACTGCAAGGTTCTTGACGACATTTCCGAGATCAGCGCTGTGGGTCACAGGATAGTTCAGGGCGGCGCCCTGTTCAAGGAGAGCGTCCTGGTCACCGAGGAGGTTATCGCCGGTATCGAGAGCCTTATCGACCTGGCTCCCCTGCACAATGCCGCTCACATCCAGGGCATCAACGCCTGCCGCAGCGTTTTCGGCAAGGAGCTGCCCGAGGTTGTGGTTTTCGACAACGCCTTCCACAGCACCATGCCCCCCGAGGCATATATGTTCCCCCTGCCCTACGAATACTATGAGAAGTACAAGGTTCGCCGCTACGGCTTCCACGGCACCTCTCACCGCTTTGTCAGCGCCCGCTGCGCCGAGGTCATGGGCAAGGAGCTCAAGGATATCAAGCTCATCACCTGCCACCTGGGCAACGGTTCCTCCATCACCGCCATCAAGGACGGTAAGGTTATCGACACCAGCATGGGCCTCACCCCTCTTGACGGCTTTATCATGGGCACCCGCTGCGGCGGAGTTGACCCCTCCGCGATAGTTTATCTCCAGAAGAAAGAGGGCTGGACGCCTGAGCAGACCTCCGAGATAATCAACAAAAAGTCCGGTTCTCTTGGCATTTCCGGCGTTTCCAGCGACGACCGCGACCTCATCGCCGCCGCCGAGGCAGGCAATGAGAGAGCCGCCCTTGCAAGGAGCATCCAGCGCTATCAGGTGCGTAAATTCATCGGCAGCTACGTGGCGGCAATGGACGGCGTGGACGCCATCGTCTTCACCGGCGGCATCGGCGAAAACACCACCGACCTGCGCGCCGACGTGTGCAACCACCTGACCTACCTTGGCGTGAAGATCGACGAGGCTGTCAACGAGAAGATGAGAAGAGGCGCCGAGGGTGAGATCTCGACCCCCGACTCAAAGGTCAGGGTCTTTGTCCTGCCCACCAACGAGGAGCTTCTGATCGCCAGAGATACAAAAGCCATAGTTGAAAAACTCGGCAAATAATAATTTTTGTACAGCGGCAGCTTTGCCGCTCGCTCCAGATCCCGAAAAATCTTTAAAGGGAGGGCTTCCATGCCCTCCCTTTAACAATGCCATCAATTTTTAATGGACGGTGTGGAAACCGTCCCCTACAAACGCGCAAATATATTGCCCTCTCAGTCTCGCAATGCTCGACAGCTCTCCCATAAGGAGAGCCAAGTTTTGGATAAAGTTAATACATTTTCTTGTCTCGCTCTTTTGGAGATGTGGCGCGGCGTAAGCGCCATGACTGAGAGGGCAAAAACTCAGGGCACGACCGCCCGTTTCTTCGCGCAAATTGAATGTATGTGCGGGCGACTGCCCGAGAATCCTTTGTCAACCGTTGAATTTGATCCCGAAAGATCCCGTGCGGAGCGTAAAAACACAGGGTCGCCTGAGTCAAGCGATCCTGTGTTTTTGTATTGCAATAATTGACTTTTGTTTCAGAAATCCGTTTCAACAGTCATACCCTGCTCCCGGAGGAAGTTAAAGAATATCTTTTGTACCTCCACCTCTTTGCTCCTTGAGGAGAAGGTGACCACGGTTTTGCCGTTAAAGCTGTTCATTGTCATATAGATGTTGTTGAGCCTTGTGGCGCCGATCACAAAATCAAAGCTCTTTATCTTATCCTTGAGCTCGTCCGGCACGGTAACGATACCGATATTTGAGAAGGGCGAGGTCATAAGCCGCTCACCGTAGAGCCTTGTGGCAACCTTGAGCATGGGGAGCTTGACGAGGCTGGGGGCAAACCTGACCACCGCCAGCTGCTCGCTGCCCACGTTGGCGTTTATTATTTTTTGCAGGTTGTCCTTATCAAAGCTCCGGGTCATCTGCTCCACGGTGGTTTTGAGAATATCCTCAAAATTACAGCCGTTCAAGGAAGAACCCACCTCCACGTTGGCGTAGAGAGAAAAGTTCCGCAGGGTCTCCTTAAAACCGAAAATGGGGCGCAGATTAACGGGGACCTGGATCTTTATGGGCTTGTCGATCCTTTTACCCAAATTGCTGTAAAAAGCGTATATGTAAGTAGCGGTCATAAACTGGGTCACCGTCACGCCGTACCTTTTGACCACGGTTTTAAGCTCATCCACGCTTACTACGCCGTGGACGACCTTGAGATAATTTTCGATTATCTTCGGCTTGTACTGGTAGGCCTTTTTCTCCGCCCTGCCCAAAGTCTCGCCCTTTTTTTCGTAGCATTTCAGGAAGGCGTTTTCAACCTCCTCGTCGGAGGGATCGTCATTGGTGTCCAGAACGCTTTCCGTAACGGGAACGTCGATGCCCTGCAGGCGGAAATAGGTCGCCACAAGGGTCTTGAGGAAGGTCATGGCGCCGGTGCCGTCCGTCACCGCGTGGAAGATCTCCAGGGAGATGGTGGGGCCGTTATAGAGGATGCGGAACATGGGGGTGTTGATCTTTCTGCCGATCTCAATGGGGCTGCAGGTCCATTTTCCGTTATCCTTATCCACAATATCCGTGCTGTCCACCACGCTGAGATACCGCCAGAAGAAGCTGCCTTTGATCTTTACAAAAAACGTGGGAAACCTGTCCTTAAGTTCGGACACCGCCTTAACAAGCAACTCCGGATCCACGTCCTCCACCAACGTGGCGGACACACGGAACACCTGGTTCCACTTGCGGTTTTTGATATAGGAATACATTTTTGCGGAGGTATCCAGCTCGAATTTTTGGTTTTTTACTTTTGCCATTTTTATCTTTTTCCCCGTTCAAAATTATTTTTTACAGAAGGAATCCTGCGGCGACAGCGCCTGCGGTGAGCAGGAACGTAACGCAGTATTTTTCAAGATACGCTCCGATGGTGAGCCACAAAACAGGCAGAAACAGAATTATCTTTACAAAGATATTCGCTCCGTCCTTTCCGTAGATCATGGCACGCATCTGCATAACATCCTCAACCATGGGGAACATATTGCAAAGGGCGGAGCCGCCCAGGTATATAAAGGCCACGTACAGCCAGAACACTCCGGGTCTTGAGGAGATGGCGGCGCCTTTGCACACGCCGAGATAAAACAGGGGTATGGCTCCGGCGGCGGCCAGAACAACAGCCGCGAGGGTCATTATGAACGAGGGGATGGCGCACACGAAGTAGGCCTTTGCTTTTTTGTCCGCCAGCTTGTGCTCAACGTGGCCGCAGGCCTCGTCCATGGTAAGGCACTCCTTGTGCTCCACGGCCAGCCTGAGCATTACGCAGGCAACGTGCTCCCACACGCTTTTAAGGTAGGCCATGGGGAGGGTAATGAACTTAGTGATTATATAGAGTATCCTCATTCGAGATCACCTCGCCCTTCCATAAAGATTTGCCGGATCGTCAGCTTGCCGTCAATGCACTGCTGCGTTTTTTCGGAGAACTCGATGCCGTTGTAGGCCAGCAGCTCCTTCATTTCCTGGAGCATTTTAGTGTCTCCCTTCTTGCTGGCGCTGATCGCCAAAAGCTCCACCAGCTCAACGGATACGTCATTCTGTCCATAGGCCTTGTTCAGCACCTCGTGCGCCTGTTCCATGTCGCCCTTGAGCATCAGGGCGATCGCCTTCTGTCGGTAAATCTCGCCCGCTAAGGAATTCTTCTCCAGAGCCTCGTCGCACAGAGCGATGACTTCGTCAAACTTGCCGTCGCGGCGGAGCATCTCCGCTTTGAAGGCGACGATCTTGTCCTCGTCTCTGCCGTTTGTCTCAAGCAGCTTGACCATTTTTTCCGCCTCGTCCGTTTTGCCCATGGCGTAGTATGACCTTGCCTTGTAGATCATGGCGCTGCTGTCATTGAGGTTTGTCTTCAGAACCTTATCGCAGCACTCTATGGCCTTTTCGTATTTTTCAGCGTTGAAGCAGGTCTCAAGCGTGGGGCTGACATAGAGCCAGAGCTTTTCGGGATAATCCTCCGCCAGCTTTTCGAGCTGAGCCAGCTGAACCTCCAGGCTCTGCCCCGATACCTTTGCCGAATAATATCTGTAGTAACCCATAAGCGGCGCGTAAAGATCCTTGTGCTCCGCTGAAAGAGCGTCAAGCTTCGCCAGCAGGGTCTTGTAGTCGGGCTCGGCTTCTCCGATCGAGCTCTGATACTCCTTGAACATTTCGTAGACCAGAGAGTCCGTTTCTTTGACCTTTAAATATTCGTCATAGGCCGCCTTCATATCCGGAGACAGTTTTTTAACATTTATGTTCTCGGCGTTTTCTATGACCTGTCCGGCGTTGATGGGGCCGCCCACCTTTTCGATAAGTCTGATGTACCTTTTGATGGTGTTGGTGCCGGTCTCAAATATCACGATCTCATCTTTTCCGCCGGGGAGCTTTGCGTTAAGCTCGCTCGCTCTCTTCTCCGCCTCGTTGAACTGCTCCATTGCCTGTGAAAGCCGGTGCTGTTTTATAAGCGAACCTGTGTCGTGTACCGGCTTTGCGATGTAAATGTTGACCGCGGCAAACACCGCCGCAGCGATAAAGGCCAGCGCTGAAAGGAAGATGAAGAAAAACGCGCCGAAGCTCACCTTTGTTGCCGCCATTTCCTCAACGCAGACTGAGCAGTATTCAAACCCCTCCACAGAGTCGTCCCGCCTGCGTGTGTAGCAGCGTTTGCACAGCTCTTCCTCGGGGATCTCCTCCTCCGCAGCGTCCTCCCGGGGCTCTTCGGTTATATCCTCGCAGGATTGCAGGTCTCCGCCCTGGAACACCTTGTCGCTTTCATCCGGCAGATCCGCTTTTTCCGCATCAAGGTCAGCCTCCGCCTCATCAAGGGCTTCCCTGATCTCCTCCGGAACATCTTCGGTCTCCGCGTCAGCGGCTTCCTCCGCCTCCTCAGCGGTTTCCGCCTCCTGCCCTTCCGCCGCCTCCTGCGCCTCGGCAGCCTCTCCGGCAGCGTCGGTGCTGAGGATCTCCTCCGGGTTTTCCGGGAGTTTTTCGGTTTCAAGCTCATTGTTTTTTTCAAACTCGTCCAAAGCAAAACCTCCTAACAAATTTTTTGATTATACATACTGTTTTTATAACAAAAATTTATGACAAGACCCTCGGGTAAATAAAAATTTTTTGTAAAAACTTAAATTATTTTTTACAAGAGCCGCGTTATCTTTTTGCTTGCAGTTTGTGACGCCGTATCCGTGCCGGCGCCTGTTTTCGGCTTTCCGCCTCATCCGACTGCCTTGCGGCAGCCACCTTCCCCTCAAAGGGGAAGGCAAGGACTGTTTCTATCGGTTGGCGGGTCTGTTTCCCATAAGACACATCCGTTCTGCTCAACACATAACGCGCTGCCGCGTTTGCCCGGCACAATAATACAGCCCTCTTTTTTGCTGACCGCTTGCCTGCCTACTTGATTTTTGTTATCTTATCCTTCTTGACAAGGTAGACGTTTTTTGAGATATCCATCATGGCCTTATCGTTGTGGGAGTCGGTGTAAAAGTTCTCGATCACCTCGTCCGGGTATTTCATGCGGAAGGCCTTGACCTTATTCTCCCGGAAACAGGGGAAAACGATCTTCTTTTTCTCCAGATCCATCTGGGAGCCGATGCAGTCCCTTATGCCCAGCCGGAGACACTGCTCCCGGAGAAGGAGCTCCGGGCTGGCGGAGACCACCACATCGTTGTCGGTGTGTATCTCCTTGTAAAACGGGCGGATCTTTTTGCCGTTTATCTGCCAGAATTCCCTGGTCAATATCTCCTCCACGTCGTCCATGGACTGCCATATCTCCTCGATAAATCCGCCGTAATCACGGAACACATCGTCAATGGAGATCCTGCCCCGTTTATAGTTCACCACGGCGCGGATCACGTTGGGGGTATATTTTATCAAAAACGGGTGGTGCTTCATAAAGAGCTTGAACATATCCACGGCGCTCTCGCCGTCATAGATCGTATTGTCAAAATCAAAAACGTTCATAAAACCTCACTGACTGATAGCGTCATATTCCGTGATCTGCATGGTCAGGGAATGTTCGTAGCCCCGGTAATCCCTGGGATACCAGAACACCACCACGCAGGCGCCCTCCAGAGTGTTGGAGGCAAACATCGCCCTCTCCTTGCTGGGCTCTTCGGGGTAGACGCTGTTTTTGTCGAAAAATTCTACGCAGCCCGCGTACTCCAGCTTGTCAACATATTTCAGAAAATCCTCATAGGAATAATCGTCGATATATATAACGACCCTGCGGAACCCTTTGTCGCCGATTTTTTCCACGTAATTGACCTGCTCCGCCGCCGGGGGGATAATATCCCCGAAAAAGGCGTCCGCCGGCCAGGGATAGGTCTTGGCCCCGCTTTTTTCTCCCCTTCCGCAGCCGGGGAAGCAAACCGCAAGGCTCAGCAGGAGCACCGCGGAAACAAATTTCTTAAACATTGACCTTATGAGTCCTTTCTGTCCCTGTAATACTGGGTCTTGGGGTTGGGGTGGGGATTTTCCTGCCACAGCTTTTCCGCCTGAGGCGCCCATTTTTGGGCGAATTTATCGCAGCGGGCGCAGACGGTGTCCACGTCCTCCGGGGCGATAAGGTCGGTGGATTTTGCCCCGGTCTGTTTGATTATGCTCCGCAGGCACTGGGGGTTTTCCAGCATTGGACAGGGGCGCAGATGGTTGTCGTTAAAGGGCTGGTTGTGGTAAAAAGCCTGGAACAGGGGGTTTTGCAGCGCCTCCAGAAGGGTATGGGTGCGGATATTGGAATCCGAAAAATGGATGAACACGCAGGGCTCGATATCCCCCGCGGAATTGATATGGAAATA
>CAMOTT010000027.1 GCA_946626015.1 uncultured Clostridia bacterium
TGGACATGGTCAAATTTAAAAAGGATCTGACAAAGCTCATCATCCCCCTGATAAAGTCGATCCTCACAAGGAACAAGGATCATTTTATCGACAAGCTCGTTGAGATCCTTAACGACAACCTTAAGGATCACTATTTCAACCCCGATGGCACAAGATGCAGAGACGTGGCCGTGGACGAATACTGGTACTCTCTGGAGGAGTGCAAAAAGCACCCGGACAAGTCCTACAACTACGCCAAGGGTTATAATAAGGACGAAAACGGCAAGACCCTGCCCTCAACAAAGTACCCCACCCAGTATGACTTTATCGTCAGGCAGGTAAACATATCCGGCTTCTGCGAGAGATACGGCTATGACCACACCTACTACTTTGCATACAGCTCCTTCGGCGACACCTTCTCCATAGCCGAAAGGCTCAACGAATACATTCAGATGGTCAAGGAGCAGACCGGCCACGACAAGGTCAGCATCGCCTTTGTAAGCCTTGGAGGCACCATTGCAAACGTGTATCTTGCAAAATACTGCAACCCTGCTGATATTGACAGGATAGTCTTTGCCGCCGCCGCGGTGAACGGCTCCTCCCTGCTCAGCGATATAATGGGCGCAAACTTCACCTTTACCAACAGCAAGGTTCTCTATTCGGACATATTGACCAGCCTCCTCTTCTTTGACGGCAACGCCAATATGTGGATCGGGCATCTGGGCAATATTCTGCTGAGACTTATCCCCAACAAGGTGTTTTCCGATTGGGTCAACACCATGTTTGAGCGTGTGTGCAACGAGGCGCTGTCGAACCTTGTCAGGAACTGCCCCTCCATGTGGGCCACCATGCCCTGCGAAAAATACCCGGAGCTTGCGGAAAAGCTCATCTCCGACGAGGCGCACAGGGCGCTTAAAGCAAAGACAGACGCTTATTATAACATAGAAAAGAACGCCGGAAAGACCGTCCGCAGGCTCAGTGAAGAGGGCATGGAGATCTTCGTTGTCTGCGGATACAACCTGGGGCTGCCTGCATTTGCGGGCTCCTACGGCACAGGCCCGGACAATATTCTCAGCTCAGACAATATAATCGAAGCCGCCGCAGCCTCCTTCGGCGCCACCATCGCTCCCTGCGATCAGACCCTGCCGGAGGACTATGTGCCCGCCATTGACGAGAGCTACATTTCCCCCTTCCGCGATGTGGACGCAGGCACCGCCGCTTTGCCGGACAGGACCTGGTTTGTTAGAAACCAGAGCCACAACAGGCTGCAATCCTCTATCAACGACATCATCACCATGTGCACAGAGATAGCCGTTGACCACAACATCAAGGACGCCAAGGTAAACAACGGCGGCTACTCCCAGTTCAACAATTACAGAAACCTGCGTGTCATTCAGGACCTTCTGTATCAATACAACGTCCACGGCGAGGAACGCCTTGCGGCGGCAAATGCCACGCCGGAGCAGGTGGAAAAGCTCCGCAGCACAGTCGCAAGCGCGGCGGCTCTGCTCCCGAAGCTTGAATGGGATTACGACGAGGCCTATGAAATAGAAAAAGAGCTTTATACAATAATGTACAAGCTCAATCTCATGGATAATATGCAGGATCGTCAGGCTCCCGAGGTCAAATATGCCGTTGTTCCCCTTGCCAACGAGAAAACCAAGAAGCTCAGCGATCTTATTCTTGAGAATTACGGGGCAAGAGATTTTTACGGCAATCCGAAAACAGACGCATAAATTCGTTCTCAAAATGGCTGAACGGATATTCAGCGGTATCTAAATCCATCACTATACGGGGCGGCGCTTCAAAGAGCGCCGCTCCGTTCAATTTTTTAAACTCATGGTAGAGCATACAGTCGTCAACGCTTTTTACAAGCTCCGTTTCCCCGTCTGTCAGATCGCCGATGCCAAATTTTTCAAAGATCAGCTCCTGCATCTTTTCTTCAAAAAGGCAGTAATCTCTGAGCTGGCGTTTGACCGGCCTTGTTATATCGCTCAAATAGGCCTCGGAGGCGTCGTGGAGCAGGCAGGCCAGCTGCACCCTTTGGGAATAACCCCTGAGCTTTGCCTCAAGGCAGCAGTTGACGCTGTGCTGGGCTATGGAATAGAAGGATTTGAAATGCCCGTTTGCCCGGCACAGGTAGGCGAGGGCGTGGGCTATATCCTCGATAAGGATATCCGAAAGCTTTGGCTCGGTGGGGTTGAACTCCACCCCGTTTATGGTGGAGATATTGTTGCTGTTACGCATTTGGCGCCGCCTCTTTTCTCATATAAACCTCGCAAAAGCCCGTTTTATCCGTGAGCACGTAATCGTCTCCCATATAGTCGTAGAAAAGCTCCGGCTCATATCTGGTGTCAACAAGGGCATAGGTACTCTTTCTTGTGTTGGGGCCGTTATAGTTGGGGAAAATATACACGTTTTCGTAATTGTAAAGATGGGAGGCAATAAAAGTGTTGGAAAGTATCTCCGCGTCCTTGGGGATCTTTGCCAGCATATCGTCCACCTGTCTTGCGGTATCTATATCGACCTTATAGGATCTGTAATATGACGAGACGCGGGCCGGGGTAACCGACATGGCGAGCACCGTTGCCGCCGTCAAGCAGCAGGCCAGCACCGTCCGCCTTGTCTCCGGCTTAAACTCTATTACGGTTATCATCGCCGCGGCAATAATAAGCGCCGCCGAGCCGTAGGTGTACTGGAACTCGAAGTTGTACTGGTAAACATAATTGGGCATAAGGTTTATTACCAGCATGGGCATAAGCAGCACGATGGTGCTGATTTTTTTATTGAAAAACGGCGTGAACATAACGGGCAGCAGCATCCAGAGCATAAATTTGAGCTTTTCCTCAACAAAGACCTGACCGATAAGGTAGCCTATATTGCCGGCGCAGGTTTTTATCACCTGCGCAAAGCCCTTGTTCTCTGAACCGGGCGCCCAGTAATTCTCAAGCCTCGTGGTCATAACTCCATCGCCCAAAGCGTCCACCACCTTGACGGCGATCACAAAGTAAACAAGCGCCAGCGCGAACAGCAGCGCGCCCTTGAGTTTATCTTTCCTCGCGAGGATCATATAGAGGGCTACTGCAAAGACGTATATGGCCGCGTCCTCCTTGACGGAGAGGGTGAGCAGGGCAAAAACGAACAGCCCCGCGGTTTTGCCCTTGAGGCAAAAATATACCATCCAAAGTATCATAACGGAGAGGAACTTGTTCTCGTGAAAATCGCAAAGGCAGCCGGAGGCCATCGAGGGCATGAGCAGGTAGATCATGGAAAACGCAAGGCTGCCCTTGGGGGAATAGCCTACAAGCTCTGCGATCTTGTACACAGCGAATACGCCGGAGGCCACAGCCACAGCCTGAACCGCCAGAATAGTCTCCGGGCGGGGACATATCATATAAATGGGCAGCACCAGATAATAGACAGGGGAAAAATGTACTCCGAAATGGGAAAGCACCTTGTTCCGCTCCACCGTTGTTATGGGCAGGCCGGTATGGCGCATATTCTCAAACATCTGGGCAAAGATGCCGAAATCAAAGCTGGGAGCGCCGTAGATCTGATAGCGTATGATCGACGCCGAAGCTATGGCGGCGGAAAATACAGCAAAGAGAAACGCTGTCAGGCAAAGGCTCTTTCTTTTTGATAAAGCTACTTTGCCTACACCGAGCTTGTCCCCGTCAAACACCCATCTTATAACAAGACAGTCAACCAGTATCACGCCAAGGTTAAAAAGTATCTGCTTGGTGTAGACAGTTACCAGCATAACGGTAAAAAAAGCGGTCGCAACAGTCAGAAAAACCGGTATGACCGATTTCAGCCTTGTTATAAACAAAACCGCCGCGAGGCCGGCAAGGGAGGCTAAGAAAGCAGCGCCAAAGCCCACGAGGTTTATTTCACTCAGCGACTCAGCATTGGCAAAAACCTTGCCAAAGGATATCAGGCTGAAACAGGAGGCTATAATAAAAGCCGCAGCCAAAGCGGCAACAAGGTTGCCGGACTGTTTTAAAATATCTGCGCATTCCGCAGCTCTCTTTTTAAATCCGTTCAAACGCGCTCATTCCTTTCGGGAGAAGCTCGGGGACTTTGACCCCCGGCGCACTAATACAATGGAGGCTACTCAAACCGGGTAGCCTCCTGATTTTATTATGTTCTTGACTACTTTTCGGGGTTAGCCTTGTTTGCAAGCAGTGTGATGGCAGCCTGAAGCTGTTCATCCTCCTCCCTGCTTGTTATCTCCGATCTGTTCTTTGAGAGCAGGACTTCGTGATCGGGAACAAGACCCGTTTCTCCGTAGGTCTCCGTGCGATAGGGCTTAATTTTTGCCACTGTGAGCACCACCGCGCTGCCGTCGTCAAGCTCGAACACCTTTTGGTAAGTGTCGTTGCCCTTTGTGGTCTCGCCCACAAGCTCCGCCAGGTCAAAATCCCGGAGGTCGCAGGCAAAGAGCTCCGCTCCGCCCGAGGTCTCTCCGTCCACCAGCACAACCATGGGCACTGTCACGCTCTCGGTATCCGAGGTGGCGATAACTTCCTTGCCGCCGCCCTTTGCCTCCGAGAACACCGCCGTTGCCAGGGCGCCGTTTTCGATGCTCGCCACAGGAACTATAACGTCCAAAACGTCGCAGGCGCACTCAATGGTGCCGTCCGTCGTTCCTCTCACGTCCAGCACAAAGGATACCGCTCCCCCTTCGGAAAGATCGTTTATGGTGTTCTTCAACTGGGTGGCCGTGTTCTTATAAAACGCAGAGATCTTGATGTAACCCACGTTTCCTATAAGCTCGCCGGAAATGGATTGGGAGCTGTAGCCTATCATAACATTGGTGGTCTTTTTGACGTCATTGTGCAAATATGTCAGCTTTACCGTGGTGAGCTTTTGACCCAGAAGCACTCCGGAAAGCCTTTCGTAGGTAAGCTCGGTGACAGCCTCATCGTCAATGGCAATTATATAATCGTCCTTCTGCAAACCGCTTGAATCCGCCGTTGAACCTTTGTAGACGTCCGTGATGTGCATATACCCCGTCTCGCTGTCAAGCTCCGTGGCAATACCTATGCCGGAGGTCTTGCCTGACATCTTTGTTTTGTACTCGGAATACTCCCTTGCGGTAAGGTAAAAGCTGAACTCGTCGCCCAGCCCCTCCACGTAGCCCGCCGCAGTCTTGGCGTTGACGGATTCGGGAGAGATGGCGCCGTAATATTCAACGGCCACCTTGTCCGCAAGCTCGGACATTATTTTGTTTGTATCTGTTCGTCCGGACAGATTTGAAACAAGCTTGTTGTAAGTGTGCTGAGCGATGGACATGGTCACGGCAAAGGTTATGGTTATGCACGCCACGGCTATGGAGATCGCCAGCCCTACGGAAATTTTTTTGTTCATTAAGGATTTTCCTCTGTAAAATTATTGGGTAAAACCGATTAAATCGACCCGATCTGACCGGCGACTTACGGCATGGAAACATAATTTAAGGGGTTGACCGTCTTGACTTTTTTGCCGTCGCTGATCTTTATGCCGAAATGCAGGTGCGACCCCGTGACCTTACCCGTATGACCTATAAGGGCGATCCGGGTGCCTTTATCCACAAACTGCCCCTCTTTGACAAGCAGCTTTTGACAGTGGTAGTAAACCGTTGTGACGCCGCCGCCGTGGTCAAGGATGATATAGTTGCCCTGCAGTGAATGACCGTAACCGGTTTTGATGACCTTGCCGTTCTGAGCCGCGACGATATCCTTGCCCTCACTGCCGCCCCTAACGCAGATATCTATAGCGTTGTGGAACGTTTTTTGACCTGTATTGAAGGGATCATAGTAGGTGTACCCGACGGAAATATAGCAGTTCTTGTAAGGAACGGGCCACTTCATATTATTAAGGGGCTTGCTTACATATTTGCCGCTGGACTTGACATCTTTCTCGTCAGAGTCGTTTTCATTTTCGTTATCTTTATCCTTCTCGTCCGACTTGTCGTTGGTTGAGGAACCTCTTTCAAGGACTATCCTGTCCATTTCCGCCTCAACGCGCTTCAATTCCTCCAGATAATCAGAGATGATCTTCTTGTACTCTTCGCTGTCCTTGTCCATCTCGTTGATCAGCTTTTGTGACTCGGCGCGCTTTGCAGAGACCTGGGCCTGCTTGCTCTCCAGCAGCTCCTCGCTGGACTTGGCATCTGATTTCTTTGCCGAAAGAGAGTCCTTCTCGCTTGAAAGCTGGCTTATCTTGCTGTTAAGTTCTTTTTTGGATTCATTGCAGCGTGTGTTGAGCTCGCCCAGCTCCTCAAGATCATCCTCAAGTCCGTCGATCAGCTTCATGTCGTAATCGGCAACACGCTTTACCATCTCCGCGTTGTTGAGGAAGGTGCTGAAATCCTTTGAGGAAAGGAGGATTTGAAGATTTGAAACATTGCCCGTCACATACGCCGCCCTGAGCCTCTTTTTGAGCATCTCGTAACGGTCGTTTATGTTGTTCTTGGTGACAACTATGTCGTAGTTTATCTGATTTATCTCTTTGTCCAGCTCGTCAATATCGCCGTCGAGCTTGTTGATGTTGCTTGTGATCTTGCTTATGGAATTGTCCAGCACTGAGATCCTCTCGCCGACGATGCTTATCTGGCTGTTAAGATCCGATATCTCCGAGTTCAGCTTTTTGTATTTTGATTCCTCCGCCGCCTTGGAGTTCTCTACCTGATCCAGTTTTTTCTCGTTCTGGCTTATCTTCCTTTCAATACTGTCGTATTTTTTCTGAAGATCCTTTAACGCCTGATCGTCCGCGGAGGATGATGTGGTGGTCTCCTGAGTGTTTGTTGCCTTTGTTGCCGCTTTTGTTCCGGAGGGATCATCCGCAACGGCATAGACCGACAGCATTGATAAACACAGGACAAGAGCCATCACCGTGCGTGAAAAACGGTTAAATCTGTTCTTCAATGACATCATAACTCTGCTCCTTTAAATATCTGCCCACTGACAGGAAGCTGCCAAGGCCGCCGATGACCATACCGCCGGCAAGGAAGGATCCCAGCATGTTCCAGGCAAAACTGAAGAAATCAACAGGTGAAAAATGTATGCGGTTGAGCATATCCGCAAGCGCCCTGTCCGCGAGAACATAAGCCCCCCAGACTATAAGGAACCCCAATATGCCCGAGATCATACCTATGACCATGCCCTCTATCATAAAGGGCCAGCGGATAAAGCTGCGGGTCGCGCCCACGCTCTTCATAATGCTGATCTCCAAACGTCTGCTGAATATAGTGATCCTTATCGTGTTTGAAATGATGAAAAGGGACATCAGCAAAAACGCCGCTATAATGCCGAGGCTTATGTAATAGATAGTCGTGCGGATCGAATACAGCTGTTCCGCGAATTCCCTGTTCTCTCTTATCGCATCGATATTGTCAAGTTTTTTGATCTGCTCGAGAGTCTCGTTGAATTTTTCGAGATTTTCAACCGTGATCTGAAATGACTGTGGAAACGGATTTTCATCCAGCCCCGCCCACAATTCCTCTGAATAATCCGACTGCTCCTTCTGCTGCTGAAGCGCCTCCTCCTTGCTTACCGAAACCACGGATTTGATGTTGCTCAGCGCGCGGATATCCTTGTCCAGAGCATCGATCTGCTCCTGAGTTGCCTCAACGGGCATATAAACTATTATCACGTTCTTGTCGCCTATGCTGTCCGCGATGCTCTGCATATTGGTGAGCACTATAAAAGCCAGACCGACTATTATCATGCAGAACATGAGCACGGAGATCGAGGCAATGCTCATAAGCTTGTTTACCTTTACGTTGCGAAGGCCCTCTTTTGTGAGGTACGATAAATTTGCGCCTTTCATTGGCCCTCACCGCCTTCTGTGTTTGTTTTCGCGCCGTCCGGAGCCGCGTCCCCTTCAGGTTCCGGGGTCTGCTCCTCCTCAAGCGCGCAATCCTCCGGCTCCACGGCCTCTTCGTCCGCCGGAGCCTTTTCGTCTTCGGCTTTCTTCGCCGACTTTTCGGCGGCGCGTCTTCTGCCGCCCTTTTTGTCGATCTTTCCGTCGGCAACGACCTTGCCGTTGTTGAGGATTATCACTCTGTGGTTGAATTTGCGGACCAGATCGTGGGCGTGGGTGACCATTATGACAGTTGTGCCTGTTTCGTTGAGCTTTGTGAGGAGCTCAACTATCTCGTAGGACATCTGCGGGTCAACGTTGCCCGTGGGCTCGTCCGCAATGATGATATCGGCATTGTTAGCCAGGGCTCTCGCAAGAGCAACGCGCTGCTGCTCGCCGCCCGAAAGCTCGTTCGGCATACTGTGCGCCTTATGTTTTAATCCCACCATGTTTATGACCTGGGGAACACGGTTGCGGATAACTTTCTCTTTTGTATTTATAACACGCATAGCGAAGGCAACGTTGTCATACACCGACATTGTCGGTATAAGACGGAAATCCTGAAAAACAATACCCATCGTGCGTCTGTAATACGGGATCTGTCTGCGGGAAAGCTTGCCAAGGTCGTAATCCTTGACGATTATCGTGCCTTTTGTCGGGGTCTCCTCACGCATGAGGAGCTTGAGGAACGTGCTCTTGCCCGCGCCGGAAGCGCCAACGATAAAAACGAATTCGCCTTTGTTTATCTTGATGTTCACATCGTCGAGCGCGCAAGTGGTGTGTGTTTCGTTCTCATATACTTTTGTAACGTTTTTCAGCTCAACCAAAATTACCAGTCCTTTGTTAAAGTGCCGCCTTAAAATCCCTCTTTGGTAACCGGTGATCAGCTTACAGCTTGTACAATTTGCAGCCTGACAAAATGTATTTTTGCAAGCAGCAATTCAGCGGTTACTTTTAGTATTTGATCGGACGTGCGTCAAGGTATTTCTTGACCATAAGAGCTACTTTGAAAACTATGGCGTCGTCGAATTCGCGCAGATCAAGTCCTGTGATCTTTTTGATCTTCTCGAGCCTGTAGACGAGCGTGTTTCTGTGGACGAACAGCTTCCTCGATGTTTCGGAAACGTTAAGGTTGTTCTCAAAGAACTTTTGGATCGTGAAAAGAGTTTCGCTGTCAAGGGTGTCTATTGAACCGCGTTTGAATACCTCGCGCAGGAACATATCACACAAGGTCGTGGGCAGCTGATATATAAGGCGGGCGATACCGAGATTGTCGTAGCTGACGATGTTCTTCTCCGTATCAAACACCTTTCCCACCTCAAGAGCCACCTGAGCCTCCTTGAATGACGAAGCAAGGTCCTGGATCCCTGTAACGATGGTGCCTATACCCACAAGAGGCTGAGAGTACAGATCGCTGCTGATGGACTCGGAAATAGACCTTGCAAGTTTTTCAAGATCCATTGGATCGATATCCGAACGGACCTCTTTTATCAGAGCAATGTCCGACTCGTTGACATTGATGACAAAATCCTTGGTTTTGTCCGGGAAAAGGTTCTGGACAGCGTCGAATACGGAGGCATCGTTGATCTGCGCCATGCGTATGAGCAGCACAACTCTGGAGACCTCGCTGTTAAAACGCAGCTCCCTTGCCTTTAAGTAAACATCTCCCGGCAAAATATTGTCAAGGATAACGTTTTTGATAAAGTTACCCCTGTCATACCGTTCATCGTGGAATTGTTCAATGCTGTTGAGCGAAACACTGCAGATCTGAGCGTATTTTGCAGCCGGCTCGTCAGTGCCGTCCACAAACACCGCATACTCGGCGCTGCTGTGCGTACCAAAGGAACAAAACGTGTAACCGTTTGTGCAAATAGCTTCATTTTGCGCAAAGACAGGCTCCACTGAGAAGGGCAAAACCTCCCCTATCCTGCCAAGCTCGCTGCAAGAAATAATTGTGCCGCTTTCATCAACAACACCCAGCGTGCGGCCAACCGCATCACGCAATTGATGAATTATTCCTTGAAAAAGTCTGTTTGACATAGTAGATGCTCCTAACTTAACGTAATGGGAATTTCACGATACGATATGATATAACCGGAACATTTAGACAAATCGCCGATTATAACATATACATTTTACACAATCTTTCATCGTTTTGCAATACCTATTGATATAAAAAAAGTAAAAATTCAATGAATTTATTCTTATTTTTTTGATTTTTAGAAAAATTTTTCTCTCAAAGCGAAGATTTGGGGCGTTTTTTATTTGTATATTTTGCCATTTTTGCCATCGGCAGACTTACATCGCAGGAAGATCCTTCCTTAGAATTTGTATATGTTAAATAAATCATAAGTTTACAGATTGTGCAATGCGATAAAAATGTGAACAGATTTAAATACATCTTGCTTTTTAGATTAATGTGCTGTAAAATGATTATGAACCTAATTTTTAGGCGCAAATATCAAAAAAGGAGTAAATTCAAGATGAAAAAATTTATGGCAGTTCTTTTGGCATCGCTTGTAGTACTGTCGTGCTTCGGCATCAGCGCCTTTGCGACGGACTACTATGTAGAGTACGGTGTCGACATCAAAGATCCTCCCACTGAGGACGTTATCAATCCGGAAACCGGCGCCCCCTGGCATACCCAGACGGCTACCGTAAACCCCGGCGACACAGTCAATTTCTACGGTTCAAACCCTCCCACGCTTAAGAAGATCACAAACATAACCATTTACTACAAAGCCGGTTTCATTGGCGATACAGTAAATAACACTGTTTATGAGGCTCACAGCGCCGCGCACTATGACGCAACTCCCGTTGACGAAGGCGGCTCAGGCGTTTCCGTCGTTTTCCGCGACAAGGTCACCAACAAGAGCAGCTTTGAGATCAAGGGCTCAACAGACGTAGTCGGTTACGCTGACGTTTCCTATGAGGACGGCACCCCCAGCGAGACCCTTACAGACGTTAACCTTGACTTTGTTGTTGATCACGGCATATTTGACTGCTGGGAGATTTCCATCTCCGGCACAGGCGGAACAAAGCGTACAGTAGAGCTCGTCGCAACATGGAAGGAAGATCCCAGCAATCCCTTCCCGGTTCCTGTTGACAACAGAACTCCCTTTGAGAAGATCAAGGACGCTGTTATGGACTTTGTAATGCAGAAGATCGTTGCTCCCTTTATGGCAAGATACGGCGAGGATATCGCTGTGCTCACTCCCAGAGTTATGGAGCTTGTAAACGGACTTAAGGATTGGTTCGATGCGGTAAAGGCTTACTTTGACAGCCTCAAGCAGCCCGCAGCATAAGTTTTGACAGCAAACAAAAAGCATTCAGGCGGCAACCTGTAACGGGTTGCCGCTTTTATTTATTCTATACAAAGAGCCCTGTTGATTTTTGGGCCGTTTGGAGGTATTTTTATGTTGAAATAATGCAGGATTTATGATAAAATACAGTATAATGAGGTGTTTTCTCTGAATTTCACCAATGGAGGTATTCAATATGACCCATAATGTTGCAGTTAAGCGGATCCTTTCTCTGGCTATTGCTGTTATAATGCTGTTTTCTGTGGTTTCGGTTGGCATCATGCAGACCACGGCTGAGGGTGAGGTCTGCTCAATAGAGATCGACATCACCGGCTCCGGGTATTTCAACTACTCCTATACCACGCCAACCACGACGGAGAACAGAAAATCCAGCAAGAAAAAGACTATCAACGTCCCTGTCGGTACGGAGATCACCCTTACCGCCATCGAGAGATATACAGACGAAAACCCCTCCTCCAGCGGTCTGGTCGCCCCCTTTGTTTGCTGGCAGACCGACAAAAAGAGGATAATCACAATGAACGAGGTGTACACCTTTACCGCGGTCAGCTCAAGGAAGGTCGAAGTCCTCTTCGGCACCCATCCCATAGGCACCTATACTGCGCGTTATGTGAACAATGCGGGCGTTATCCTCAACGTCTTCGGCAATGTTCCCACAGGTACATCCCCGGCGGATTTCTATCCCAAGGACTTCGTTCAGACCTATGCAAGGCCGGTTCTCCCCGGCTACGAATTCCTCGGCTGGGATCAACTGCCCGATGATTACAAAAACTCCACTTCCTTTGTTATCGTAAAGCCGAGATATTATCTGCTGCCCGTCAGCTATACGCTGGACATCACAAACGAATCCGGCGTTTCCGGCGCAAAAACCTACTCCGCGTTCTCAAAGGCGGCGGCTTTCGCCAATCAGACCAACTCTGAGGGTCAGAGCTTCCTTTACTGGAAGGACGCTAAAACAAACGAAATAGTCAGCTACAGCCCCCTGTTCCTGTTCTATATCACTCGAAACACCACCCTCACCGCCGTTTACGGCAACAGCCCGGTCACCAGCGGCGTATGCGTGCGCATCTCGAACTCCGTCAAGGACGTTGACAAATCCCTTATGACCTTCTACGCGGAGAGGAGCGTCACCTCGGATCTGGAGGTCGTTGAGACAGGCATCCTCTTGTCCGCGACATATCTGGATGAGAACTCCTTTGTGCTTTCAGCCGCAGGCGTTTCAAAGGGTATTTCCACCTCCAAAGCAAACTCCGGATTGTATTCGCTGGCAAAGAAGGGCGTGCTTGTGAACGACACTTATTACGCCAGAGCTTACGTGGCTTATAAAGACGCCGCAGGCGCGATCAACGTAGCCTACAGCGATATCTATTCACAGACTATGTAAATCTAAAACTCAGCCCTTTCCCGGCCGCTCCTTTTGGGGCGGCCTTTTTTTGCGCACAAAAGCCGGCGGCTCCGCAGGTTCGCATCTGCAGAGCCGCCGGCTTAATAAGAAAGGATTTAAAAAATTATAACATATAACTTTACTTTCCGTAGCTTTCCAGTGGCTGCCAGTTAAGATCAACCACCTCCGCGCCGTCCTCAACCTCTAATTTTAAACGCTCAAAGTCTTCTTTGGATACATTTTCAAGTTGCCGAGTTCCTTTTGTGTCAGGATAGAAATGTTTAAATTCATTGCCATTCACAACAAAATCTTCAACATATGTCAAAGTTCCTTTTAAATATCTGAAATAACAACAATGCGGTCCCATGGTAATTCGTATAAGTCCGTTTGATAATACCTCTCGATTGTCAACGCCCATACCGCCCAAATAATACCAGTTTGGAAATTGACTGTTTGGAATTTTTACTTCAAAGATGTTACCGTCCTTAATTGTGAATATATGTTCTACAAACATATAATTCCCCTTTCGTGTTTCGTAAGAATGTGAGCTTGACAGCAATAATTCTTTTACACCATCTCCGTCAATATCAATTAACGCATATTTATAATATTCCAGGGTATCCAGCACATCTGTACTTTCGTCAAGTATAAGCTGATAGTATTCTTTTATAACAGAAACGTATGGGTCATTCTCGTCGCCGGTTATCTCAACAGCAGAATATGAAGAGGCTTTGGGGATGATTGAATGTGGAAACAAACCTCCCACCTTTTTAAGTTTTGTTTCCGAAACATTTGCATCTGGGTTCATTGTTATTGATGACCCGGTCTCGTTTGTTACAAATTTTTTATCGTCAACATTTTGGCTTGCAGCATTTTTATTGATTGCTATTGCGGATTTTTCCGGCTTTTTACAGGAAGCCATGCAAAATAAAAGGCAGAGAATAATTGTCAAAATAGAAGCAAAAAATTTAGTGTCCTTTTTCATATAGAATACTCCTCTCAAATTGGGTTTTATATAATTTCTTTAATTATATTTAATGCGTTTTTTCCTTCTTCACAGATTACAATTATTTTGCATAAAGCCCTAATTTGTTTTATTATTCAATTACTTACTGTCCTATATCTTGTCGTTCTCTATAAATACCACTGGATGAGTATCCGTGTTCATATGTATTGAACCAAAACTTTTTTGTGTATACGGATTCAGGACAAAGACCAATACCCTCAATTTCAAAATAAGTATGATTGCTTTGTACTATCGACAGTTGACTGTCAGGCGATAAAGGTGCACTCCCATGATCACTTATAGATGCATATGAACGTATAACGTTATTATGATACGGACTTATATTACTTGAAAATGCAACATAAAGAGTATCTGATCCAATATCATAATGAATCCCTTGATCTATGACAAGATCTGTTCCTGTAGGTGTTTCTATTGAAAAAAGATATGTTAAGTCGCTTAAACTCAGATGTTCATTGCTTGGCGTGTTGTTTCCTATTTCAATACTGTAAAACAATTTCCCACTTTTTAACATAAAAACAGCAGGCATATTTTCGCCGCCAGACAATATTATCCTTGGTTCTTCCCGTAGGTGTGAATGGGTTGCCAATCAAGCTTTACCTCCGGGTTGTCTTTTTCCCATTCATCCTTGATTTTAAAAAATTCTTCTTGTGTAATTTTATAATTAGCATCCGGATTGTCCCTCTCTGAAATCGTAGAATATTCATTGTCCTTAAATATCACTCTATATGCTGTTATTTTCCCGGCTTTTAATTTTACATATTTACAACCGTAATGATCATCATTTCCGTAAGCATCGCCCATAAGAGTTTTTATTGTGCCATCTGATAATATTACCTGATTGACCTGCATTCCGCCATAATCGTTTCCATAGAATTGCCATTCAGTAAGATTTCCCTCATCATTAATGGAATAAATGTGCGTAACCATCTTCTTCCTACCCTTTTCAATCCTGTTATAATTTCCAAGCCAACCAACGTATTCACCCTCATACCGGTTACAACCGGTTATCAACTCTTTTGTGCCGTCGCCGTCAAGGTCATAAAGATCATATATCGCTTCGTCAATGCATTCATCATACTTGCTGAATGCTTCAATAAAACTGTATGGAGTATTTATGTGAGCAGTATAAATATCATAAAGCTTTACGGAGTATGGATCATCGGGAATCAATTTCATTTTAGGCATTTTCACGCCCCATTGCTCCGCAGTACGAGGCACATAGGTTGTTTTCTCGTTATTGACATCCAAGCTTTTATCGTCAGTCAGAGCAGTAGTCAACGTTGTGCTTGTGTTGAGAATTTCTTTTCCTTCGGATGTTTCTGAAATTTCAACGGCATTTGATCCTGTTTTTACTGTTGTTGCATTAACATTGACTAACTGCTTCTCAGATTTTTTACAAGCAGTCATCAAAAAGAAAAGACACAAAATTATTGCTATTACATAAGATTTTATTTTCATAATTAAACCCCTATCTTGTTACATTATTAGCCCTGTATATACCCGCATCTCTGCTACCTTCAAAAGTTGAAAACAATAAGCAATTGTTGTTCGAATTGGGTATAAATCCAATACCTTCAATCTCTGAATATTCTGGCTGAATAAAATTAATATTGTAAACATTAGCTATCTGAACTGTTCCCGTTTCGATAAAAACATTATCGTATTCATGAATATGATTTTGGTAAACCCAATGTTCATTGCTCCCATAGGTGCTCTCAATATGAAAGGCTGCATAAAGCTTTTGATTGTTTTTTTCATAATGGATTGCCTGTGGAACTTCCTTTGGTGAATCAAATTGTACTGTTGTGAAATTATAATTTGTTGGAAAAATGTCCCACACATAAGTATCATCAGCCTTGTCTGCTGCAATCGTTGCACAAAAATAGTTAGCCCCTTGTTTTAACAAAAGAATTGCTGGTTCTGAACCCCCACCCGACAGTAAACTGATTCCTGCAAATTTTTCATTGTTATTTATTTTATATCTTGCTTCTTCCCAATACTGTCCATTACCATTAAATCCAAGTTTTACTATATAATCTGTTGAATTCAAATCTGGATTGTAAGCTATAACAAAAATATAAGGTACAACTGAATTTCCTTCGTTAAAGCTTACTATGCAAGCATCGTTTGCGTGATAAAGGGCTCCTATAGATTGCGATTGGTTGTGTGGATTTAAAATACCCGTCATCTGTATTGTACTTCCTGTTAAATGATTGAATCTAAAAAGTCTATGATATGAACCATTTATGTCTTGGTCTGGTATGGGATTATTATTTATTACTTGATCTTTTACTGGTATTTCAAAAGGAAAAACTATAATTTGAATCTACAGCCAAACCTTGTGGAGCAAATTGAATTTCATTATTTGGATTAGCAGTTCGATTGTCAAGTTCGCACAACCTATACCAGTCACGTGTGGAAATATTATCCTTCCACATATACCCGTAAGTGTTTTCACCTATTACATTGGTATAATAAAAGCCCCCACTTTCGCCAAATATTCTGATACGTCTATTAATCAGTGTTCTTCCTGTCTTTCTGTCTGTCATCGTACAAGACAAGTGACTGCACTTGAAATTATTACATAAGTTTATGGTGTATCCCGTTTTAGAAGTCGAATACTTGGTTATGGTTGTTATATGTACAACATCTTTTCTTCCCTGACTTATCGCTATTACATAAGCACTGCCCTCAGCGACAGGATTTATTGTAACTGTAGTTCCTGTTGCAGAATTTGCATTGTTTATTTTGATGACTGAAGCATTTAATGTAGTCCACGTTGCAGACTCACCTGATGTAAGCGACAAATTAATTGTATTGTTTGTGTAAACATCCCAATGGGGTCTTGCGTCTACAGTCAAGCTTTTGCATATTGATATTATGCCATAACTTTTATCATAAATGTTATCCTTATATAAAAAATAATTAGTTGTTTCATTTTCAACACTTGCAAACACATAATTTCCAGATTCTCCAAAAATTTTTATTTTAGTTGCGGGTGATAGCATCTTCACAAACCTGTCTGGGTGACAATTTGCTTGTGTACTTTTGTATTGATTCACCCACTCTATTGTTATTCCGTTATGGTACGATGAGTACGCTGTATATATTGTTAAATGTATTGGATTAAATACATTGACTGTATTACCGTTTATGTCTGTTGACGCTATAGAAATTGTTGTTGAACCTTCAGATAAACCGGTAACCCTTCCGTATTGATCTACGGTCGCAACGCCGGTATTACTGCTTGTCCATGTAACTGTACCGTTCAAATCTCCCCCGGTGGTATAGTTGCCTGATGAATCGCACTTGTAAACGTCAAAATTCACATCAAAAGTATTCTGGCGTTTATTGGCATAATGTGTGGGTTTTGTTGCCCAGCTTGTATTCGGCGACAACGCAACCAGATATGAGGATCGGGGCATTTCCTGCTCGTCTTCCTCCGGTAGCTCTTCAACAACAAACACTTCACATGCTGCAGAGAACCCTTCGTCCTCGGTAAATGCGGTGATCACAGACGAGCCCAAAGACACGGCGGTCACCACGCCGCCGGCTCCGATGACGGCAACCTCTTCGTTGCTGCTGTTCCACATCAGTTCATCAGGGTCAGCCGGAAGCCTTGACGCGGAAACAGCCTCAG
>CAMOTT010000028.1 GCA_946626015.1 uncultured Clostridia bacterium
TGCTGTCAACGGTGGCCGTAACGTCGCGCAGGGCATAGAGAGCCTTGTCCGCCGGGGCAAGGTTGCCGCTTTGGCCTACAACGCAGGCGCCGCATTTTTTTACTATGTCTATAAAATCCCGCCTCTCCAGAGAGGTTCTGAAACCGGGTATGGATTCGAGCTTGTCAACGGTGCCGCCCGTATGCCCCAGACCTCTGCCGGACATTTTCGCAACCTTGACTCCGCAGGCGGCGACTATGGGGATGAGTATAAGCGTTGTTTTGTCGCCAACGCCGCCGGTGGAATGCTTGTCCACGGTGATATCGTCTATTTCGGAAAGATCGACCATATCTCCGGATCTTGCCATGGCCATGGTGAGCATGGAGGTCTCCGAGGAGGTCATGCCTCTGAAATAGATAGCCATCAACAGGGCGGAGATCTGATAGTCCGGTATTGTGCCGTCAAGATAACCGTTGATGATAAAGTCTATTTCCTTCTCTGTGAGGGAAAAGCCATCCCTTTTGGCTTTTATTATATCGTACATACGCATTGTGAGCACCTCTCTATTCCTTAAAACCAAGCGGCAGCAATTCCGCCAGAGTCTTTATAAAATAACCGTCAGGTTTTGCCATGATTATCTCAAACTCAGGGTCGCAGAACTCATTCAACGCCTGCCTGCAAATGCCGCATGGCGGGCAGATATCCTCCGGTTCCGCTCCTGCCTTGCCGCCGGTGACGGCAATGGCCTTGAAGTTTCTGTGCCCGTCAAAAACGGCCTTGTACAGAGCATTCCTCTCAGCGCAGCAGGCAAGGAAAGACGGCGCCTCCACGTTGCTGCCGCAGTATATCTTACCGTCCGCTGTAAGCAGAGCCGCGCCCACCGAAAAACCGGAGTAGGGGGCATAGGCTTTGTTCCTGGCCTCCGCCGCTTTTTGTATCAGCTCCTCATACATAATAAACACATCCCTTTTGCAGCAACTTTAAAACCATTTCTTTTTCTTGAAGATTATCACCATTACAAGCACGATTATGACGCTTGTCGCTATTATTATCGGGTAGCCGTAATTCCACTGAAATTCAGGCATTTTCAAATTCATACCGTACCAGCCTGCAAGCAGCGAGAGAGGCAGAAAGATCGACGTTACTATGGTAAAGGTTTTCATCAGGTTGTTCAGCTCAATGTCAACGTTTGCCTGATACGCCTCGCGGAGCTGAGTAACATAATCCTGAAGATTAAGCACGGTTGCAAAAAGTCTGTCCACCCGGCTGTCAAGTACACGGAAATATTTTAAAGCGTCATCGTCAATGAGGGAGTTCTCGTTTTCTACAAGATTTTCAAATATTTTATTCAACTGCTCATAGTAACGCTTTAGGCTCAGAAGCTTGCGGCGAAATTCGATTATCTCGTGCGCGCAGTCCTTGTTGGAGGTTGTGAGCAGTTCATCATCCAACGCAACGATCTCATCCTCCAGCTTCTCAAGCACGTTTGTATCGCCGTCCAAAAGCTTTGCAAAGAACCTGTAAAGTATAAGCTCGTTGTTATTGTCAGAGGTTTTTATGCTTTCAATGGTGGTTTTGACAGTGTTCAGCACCTGTTCGTTTTCACAGATGAAAAACAGATCCTTGCTGTTGAAGCAGATTATTATCTGCGAGGGCTCTTCATCCGGCTTGAGGGTATCGCACCAGTCGATACAGATAATATTCAGGTCTTTGTGATACTCAAACTTATCAACGTCACCGTTTTTAAGATGTTCGTAGATATAGTCGGCCATAAGCCCGGCAAGCTGTTCGATATCTTTATTGAATATTATTTTAAGCAAAAAATCACCGCCTGTAAAATCAAAGTATTTTCTTCAGGTATTCTCCTGTGTAGGAACCGTCCGCCTGCGCCACTTCTTCAGGCGTTCCGGCAGCCACTACCATGCCGCCGCCATCGCCGCCTTCTGGCCCCAGATCGATTATGTGATCCGCTGTTTTTATCATGTCAAGGTTGTGTTCAATGACTATTATGGAATTGCCAGCGTCAACGAGCTTTTGCAGCACGTCGATCAGCCTGTGAACGTCCGCCGTGTGCAGACCGGTGGTGGGCTCATCGAGGATGTAAATGGTTTTGCCTGTGGGTCGGCGTGAAAGCTCGGTGGAGAGCTTCACCCTCTGAGCCTCGCCTCCGGATATGGTGGTGGCGGACTGACCGATCTTCATGTACCCCAGACCCACATCGTAAAGGGTTTTTAGTTTGCGGTATATCTTGGGCTGGTTTTCAAAGAAATTCATACCCTCTTCAACTGTCATTTCAAGCACGTCAAAAATAGATTTACCTTTATATTTAACCTCCAGCGTCTCCCTGTTGTACCTGGCGCCGTGGCACACATCGCAGGGCACATAGACGTCTGAAAGGAAATGCATCTCGATTTTTATGATACCGTCGCCCTGGCAGGCCTCGCACCGCCCTCCCTTGACGTTGAAGGAAAAACGGTTGGCTTTAAAGCCCTTGGCCTTAGCGTCCGACGTGGCGGCAAACAGCTCACGGATATCCGTAAAAACTCCCGTATAGGTGGCAGGGTTGGAACGTGGAGTTCTGCCAATTGGGGATTGATCTATATTTATGACCTTGTCAAGGTGTTCAATGCCGCGGATCTCCTTGTGTTTACCGGCGATCTTCTTCGCGTTGTTCAGCTCCGCTGCAAGTTTTTTGTAAAGCACCTCGTTTATAAGTGAGGATTTGCCGGAGCCGGAAACACCGGTGACGCAAACAAATTCGCCCAGAGGTATCTTAACGTCAATATTTCTGAGGTTGTTTTCTGCGGCGCCTATGATCTCAAGGAATTTCCCGTTGCCCTTGCGCCTGTGCTCCGGTACGGGTATCTTCTTCTTTCCGCTGAGATATTGGCCGGTGACGGATTCCTTACAGGCCTTGATATCTTTGACCGTCCCCTGACAAACAAGCTTGCCGCCGTGCACTCCGGCGCCGGGGCCGATATCCACAATATGATCCGCGGAAAGGATAGTTTCCTCATCGTGCTCAACAACGATAAGAGTGTTGCCGATATCCCGAAGATGCTTAAGCGTGTTGATAAGCTTTGCGTTGTCTTTTTGATGCAGGCCTATGCTGGGTTCATCGAGGATGTAGAGAACACCCATAAGCAGAGAGCCTATTTGGGTGGCAAGGCGGATGCGCTGGCTTTCGCCGCCGGAGAGGGTGGCCGAAGCGCGGGAAAGGTTAAGATAGTTGAGCCCTACGCTGGAAAGGAAGCCCAGACGGCTTAGTATCTCCTTTATGATCATATCGGAAATCTTCTTTTCACGCTCGGTGAATTCTATGGCTTTTAAAAATCTGATGGATTCGCTTATTGAAAGCTTTGTAAAGTCGCTTATATTTATGCCGCCCACAGTAACGCTGAGCGCTTCGGGCTTTAACCTGTCGCCCTTACATTCAGGACAGGCGCAAACGCTCATATACTGCTCTATCTCCGCCCGTGAATAGTCGCTGGAGGTCTCCTTGTATCTGCGTTCAAGGTTGTTTACCAACCCCTCAAAATCTGTCATATAGGAGCCGCTGCCGTATTCGTTTTTGCGGTGCATGGCGATCTTTTTGCCCTTTGTTCCGTAAAGCAGCGTGTCCAACCCCTCTTTGGGGATATCTTTGACCGGGGTGTCGAGGGAGAAGCCGCAGTGGTCCGCAATAGCCTCATAATACATCTGGGCTATGGTGCCGCCCTCGGCGTTTGACCAGCCGCTGGCAACTATGGCGCCCTCCCGGATGGAAAGACTTTTGTCCGGGATTATAAGATCCGGGTCAGGCTTCATAAACACACCCAGACCGGCGCATTTCGGACAGGCGCCGAAGGGGCTGTTAAAGGAGAACATACGGGGAGCAAGCTCCTCAACGCTTATGCCGTGTTCCGGACAGGCATAGTTCATTGAAAACAGCATTTCCTCACCGTCAACAACGTCCACCAGCAGCAGACCTCCGCTGAGCTTTGTAGCTGTCTCCACGGAGTCCGAAAGACGGCTTTTGATATCCTGCTTTACGACAAGCCTGTCAACGATTATCTCAATGTTGTGCTTGATGTTCTTTTCAAGCTTTATTTTTTCGGAAAGATCGTAGTTGATCCCGTCTATCCTTGCGCGCACAAAACCGCTGCGCGAGGCGCTTTCAAGCTCTTTTGCAAACTCACCCTTTTTTCCCCTGGCGATGGGCGCCATTATCTGTATTTTGGCGCCCTCGGGCAGCTGGAGCACCCTGTCAACGATATCGTCAACGGTCTGCCTGCTTATCTCCCTGCCGCAAACTGTACAGTGGGGTATGCCCACACGGGCATACAGCAGACGCAGATAGTCGTAGATCTCCGTGACGGTGCCCACCGTTGAACGGGGGTTCTTGGAGGTGGTTTTCTGGTCGATGGAAATTGCAGGGGAAAGCCCCTCAATGTAATCAACGTCAGGCTTGTCGGATATCCCGAGGAACTGACGGGCGTAGGAAGAAAGGGATTCCACATAGCGCCGTTGACCCTCGGCGTATATGGTGTCAAAGGCAAGGGAGCTTTTGCCCGAGCCTGAAAGGCCGGTAAAAACGATAAGCTTGTCCCTTGGTATTTTCAGATCAAGGTTTTTCAGGTTGTGCTCACGGGCACCTTTGATGATTATTTCTTTGTTAGTCATTTTTGCACTCCGGTTTGTTATTTGATGGCTCTGAGCTTGTTTATCCTGTCTCGCAGATAGGCCGCGTGTTCAAATTCAAGCAGCTTTGCGGCGGACTTCATCTCTGCGGTGAGCTGTGTGATAAGCTGCTCGCGCTCCTTGCGGCTGAGCTTGTTTATAGGCTTGTTCTTGTCCGCCTTGTCGGATATTTCTATAATATCCCGGACATTTTTTGTTATTGTTTTTGGAATTATTCCGTGCTCTTCGTTGTATTTTATCTGCCGTTCGCGGCGGCTGTTGGTCTCTTTGATAGCCCGCTCCATGGAAGGGGTTACTGTGTCGGCGTACATTATGACTTCGCCGTTGGCGTTTCTCGCGGCCCTTCCGGTTGTTTGTATAAGGGAGGTTTCAGACCTTAAAAAGCCCTCCTTGTCCGCATCGAGTATGACCACAAGAGAGACCTCCGGGATATCAAGACCCTCACGCAGGAGGTTAATGCCCACAAGCACGTCAAACTCGCCCAAACGCAGATCCCGTATTATCTCCATACGCTCCATAGTGTCCACATCATGGTGCATATAGCGCACTTTGATGCCGAGATTTTCAAGATAATCCGTCAGATCCTCCGCCATCTTTTTGGTGAGGGTAGTCACCAGCACCCGCTCCTTGCGCTGTGTTCTGATATTTATCTCGGAGACAAGGTCGTCAATCTGCCCCTCAGTGGGCTTGACGGTGATGACGGGATCAAGCAGGCCGGTGGGTCTGATTATCTGCTCAACTATGGCCGAGCTGATCTTACGCTCATAATCGCCGGGGGTGGCGCTGACAAATATCTTTTGCCCCACACGCTCATAAAATTCATCAAATGTAAGGGGGCGGTTATCGTAAGCCGAGGGCAGGCGGAAGCCGTATTCAACAAGGCTTTCCTTTCGTGAACGGTCGCCGCCGAACATACCTCTGACCTGGGGAATGGTGACGTGGGATTCATCCACAAACAGGATAAAATCATCCGGGAAATAGTTCAAAAGGGTGAAGGGGGGAGAGCCGGGGGCGCGGCCGGACATGACCCGGGAATAGTTTTCGATCCCCTTGCAAAAGCCCGTTTCCCGGAGCATCTCTATGTCATACTCCGTGCGCTGGCGTATCCTCTGAGCCTCAATCAGCTTGCCTTGGGATTCAAAGAACTTGACCCGTTCAAGCATCTCGCAGTATATTTCCTGTATTGAATTTTCCATTTTTTCGCTGGAGACCACATAGTGGGAGGCAGGGTAGACCGCAACGTGGGAAAGGTTGCTTTTGACAGCGCCGGTGAGGGCGTTTATCTCGCAGATCCTGTCGATCTCATCGCCGAAAAATTCGATCCGTATGGCGTTTTCATTGGAGTAAACTGGGAAGATCTCAACCACGTCTCCGCGAACCCTGAACTTGTTTCTTGTAAAGCTGATATCGTTTCTTTCGTACTGTATCTCTACCAGCTTTTTTATTAAATCATCCCTGTTTTTTGTCATGCCGGTGCGCAGGGATATAACCATATTTCGGTAGTCGATGGGGTCGCCGAGGCTGTATATGCAGGATACGCTGGCGACTATTATAACGTCTCTCCGCTCCGACAAAGCGGAGGTGGCGGAATGGCGGAGCTTGTCTATTTCGTCATTGATGGCGGAGTCCTTTTCAATATAGGTATCAGAGCCGGGGATATAGGCCTCCGGCTGATAGTAGTCATAGTACGAGACAAAGTATTCCACGGCGTTTTCCGGGAAAAATTCACGGAATTCAGAGCAGAGCTGCGCGGCGAGGGTTTTGTTGTGAGCCAGCACCAGTGTGGGACGGTTCACTCTCTGGATAATGTTCGCCATGGTAAAGGTCTTGCCGGAGCCTGTGACGCCCATGAGTATCTGTTCCTTTTTTCCCTCATTGAGGCCTTTTACAAGGGCGTCAATGGCCTGGGGCTGATCCCCGGTGGGGGTGAAATCGGAATGTAAAATAAATCTGTCCATGGCAAAGGCTCCTTAAACAATTCATACATTTAAATATATCATAAAAACAAATAAATGTAAACGGTTATAGGGCAGAATATGTGTAAAATTAAGCATAAATATACCCGCAGAAATTCCGGCTCAGGACAAGATCTGCGGGTAGTATTGTTATGGTTTGACTTACATAAGAAAATACAGGTTGAATTTGGGGCTTGAGGCCATTGAAAAAACATCCCGGCTCGAAACTATTATGTGGTCGAGAACACGGATATCAACGCTCTTGAAAAGGTCGATAAGCTCAATGGTGTAATTCACGTCCTCCTTTGAGGGAGCGGCAACACCGGCAGGATGATTGTGGGCAAGGACAACGGTGGTGGCTCCGTCACGGAACACCGTCTCAAGGATCGTTCTGTTGTCGTAATGCACGGAATGTTTGGTGCCGGTGGAGATTTTGTTGCATTTGAGCACGCTGCCGTTGTTGTTCATGGAAAATATCAGAAAAACCTCGTTCTTTTCGCCGGTGAAGCATGAGGCGGCGTACTCCATAAACTTTTCTTTATCCGAGTAGCAAATGGCCTTGTCGTTGTTTTCCTCAATAAGTTTTGCGTGGAGCTGGGGGATCAGCTTGATAAGAGAGGCCGCATATTCGCCTACGCCCTCCACCTTGATCAGTTCTTCCACAGGGGCGTCAAACACGGCGTTCAACGAACCGAAGGTGTCGATAAGCCTGTGAGCTATGGGGTTTGTGTCCTTCCGGTGTATGGCGTAACACAAAAGCAATTCAAGAACCATATGCGGCGGCATGGCGTGAAGCCCGTTTTGGAGGTACATATCACGCAAACGCTGCCTGTGCCCCTCATGCATAAGAAAATCCCCCTCAATTTACAATATCGTGCAAATTTTTTACATTATACACTACTTTTCCCCTTTTGAAAAGTACAAAAATATGATACAATCATAAAAAACTAAAATTTATACATTGAGAGGCACCAAATTTTACATATTGGAAATTTGGACAGTACAGAAAATGAAAAGTTTTACCGTTACAAAAAACGATGCGGGTCAGCGTCTGGATAAATTCATTTCAAAGGCGGTTCCAATGCTGCCCGGCGGCCTTATGTACAAATATATCCGCATAAAACGCATAAAGATCAACGGGGGAAGGGCGCAGATCTCCACCAGGCTTTCAGAGGGAGACAAGGTGGATATGTACATAAACGACGAGTTCTTTGAGAAAAAGTTTAACGACTATGATTTTATGAGAGCCTCAAAGGAGCTGACCGTCATTTACGAAGACGGCAATATTATGATCCTCGATAAAAAGCAGGGGCTGCTTTCCCACCCGGATGAGGGTGAGTATAACGATACTCTGATAACGCGGGTAAAGCGGTATCTGTACGAAAAAGGGGAGTACGACCCGGAGGATGAGAACTCGTTTTCTCCCGCCCTTGTGAACAGGATAGACAGGAACACAAGGGGCATAGTCATAGCCGCAAAAACAGCGGAGGCGCTGCGTATCTTAAATGAAAAAATGAAGAAAAGAGAGCTGCACAAGCTCTATCTTTGCGTTGTACACGGGGTACCTGATAAGGGCAAAATACAGCCGGACGGCAGCTATCTTATGGAGGATTGGCTTGTCAAGAACGAACAAAAAAATATGGTAAAAATCTATAAAAAACAGGTTGAAAATTCCAAGGATATACGGACAAAATACAGGGTTCTGAAGGTGAATGAAAAGGACGGATTGAGCCTTGTGGAGGTGGAGCTGCTCACCGGCAGAACTCATCAGATAAGGGCGCATTTCGCTTACGTCGGCTGCCCCTTGTTGGGGGATGGAAAATACGGCTCCAATGAGCTGAACAAGAAAAAAGGCTACAAAAAACAGTGCCTTTGTTCCTACAAATTGACCTTTGATTTCACGTCTGACGCGGGCGAACTGGAGTACCTCAACGGCAAAAGCTTTGCCATAGACGACGTTTGGTTTGAGCGGGAATTTGACCGCATCTGATCGACTTTTCAAATGTTCCGGATTTTTGTCGCCTATACAGTATATACAAATTTTTTATATTATAAATATGCACAGTGTAAAAAATGGCGTTTTTGATTGACTTTTAATTTATATTGTGATAAATTAGATTTGTAATTTAGCGTGTTCAGTTGTGTGATTTTATAACTGAATGTGCTCAGAAAATTATAAACGGAGGTAGAGTTTATGAAAACAACCAAGCGAATACTCAGCTTGTTGCTGGCAACCATCATGGCCTTGTCGGTAACAACGGCGGCTTTTGTTTCCGTATCTGCGGCGGCGCCTTATGTGGCAAGAACGCGTGACGTTATGCCCAACCCCACGTTCACCGTTCCCGCTTACATCGAAACTTACGGAACAAACGAATACCTGCCCGGCTCGAAAGTGAAAGCCATTACGCAGGCCATCAAGTTCTATCTTGAGGGCGCCAGCAACATTTCAATTTCCTGCACCGGCACAGTGTCCCTGAGCCAAATGTACAAAATGGCGCTTTATACTTACGTGGATATCCAGTCAGGTACGGCCACTGCCAACGAGTCAGTTGAATTTGTTGCGACTTACACGTACAACGGCAGATCATACATTTCAAAGGCCTATTCGTGGGTCAAGCCCGCCACCAACAACGGCGGTGTGTATATGAACTGGTTCGAGAAGAAGGCTGTTCAGGCAACCGCTATCGGCAGGATCTTTACCTGGGCTTCACCAACTATCGGCAGCTTTGAGGGCTATGTTCCCTCGCTTGAAACCGAGGGTTCAGGTTCCGGTTATCTGAATGTTTCCGGCGGCGATGATTTCAACTACGATAACAGCTCCGCGGTCGGTCAGTATATGTGGTATCACAGAGACGACCCCAAAGTAGGTACAGCAGGCTCAAACAGCAATACGCTTGACAGCAAGTATGCTCCCACAGCTACTTATTACGCTGACGTCAGCATGTACCAGAACCTTTCCCAGACTCCTCTTGTGGTCAACATAAAGCACATAAGCGGAACCCTTGACAGCAGTCACTGGTCATATGCAAGGGGTCTTTCGGTCAAGTCCGCGACCCTTAACGGCGCAACCACCACCGAGTACTCCATCGCAGGTTACTCTGACTTTGAGATGACAGACAACGATACAGTCTATTCTTACGGCTTCAGCGGTGTTCTGCCCACGGCGGGTTCCACCCTTGTGATGAACGTTGAGGCGAAGTATAAGATCGAGTGTAAGGGTGGTGTGTTGGGTACAGCTTCATGTACAAATACCGTTCCCCTCAAGGTCAAGGTCATAACCTTCGACAAATCCGCTCTCAGAAACCTTATCAACTCCGAAAAGGCTGAGAACAGACAGCAGGCTCACTACTCAAACGCTGCCTGGCAGATTTATTCCTCCGCGTTTTCAAATGCTTACGCGATCCTGGGCAAGCCCAACGCCACGCAGACCGAGATCAACAACGCGAAGACGGCTCTCGAAAGCGCAATTTCAACCGCTCAGAGCAGTGTCCTTTCCGCAAACTACAACAATGTTGATACAGCTATAAACAGGATCCCTGCTGATTTCACACAGCATCCCGAGTATTACACCACAGCGTCACGCACGGCTCTCCAGAACGCTCTTGACGACGTCAACTACGACCGCGCGCTGAACGTTTTCTATCAGTCCGTTGTCAACGAGATGGCAACAAACCTTTTAAACGCTGTCAATGCCCTTGAGTACAACAGCTACAACGTGACCTTCAACACCATGGGCGGTTCAGCTCAGGCGGCTATCAGGCAGGTCTACAAATCCAGCGTCCCGGAGCCCGAGACAACCACTGCAAGAGGCGGCTACGTGTTCGCAGGCTGGTATTACGACCAGGAGTGCACCAACATCGTTGTATGGCCCATCACAATGCCCTATAACGGAATTACCCTTTACGCCTGCTGGGAAGAGGACCGCACCACCATCGAGTTCAACACCAACGGCGGTTCATCAATTGATTCCGCGAGCGTGCTGGTTGGCGGAACATACGGCGGCCCCTCCGAAGAGCCCCAAAAGAAGGGCTACAATTTTGCAGGCTGGTACTATGACGCGGCTTTCAACAACGAAGTTCAGTTCCCGATAGTTGGTATCCCCATGGGCGGTTACACACTTTACGCAAAGTGGGAGCCCGCTATCTATTACATTACATTTATATCAAACGGCGGTTCCAACGTGGACGCTATCGCTGCCGCTTACAACTCTTCGGTTGCTAAACCTGCTGATCCCGTTTGCACAGGCAAGAACTTTGTGGCGTGGTATTCCAATGCCACCCTTACAAAGAAAGTAACCTGGCCCATGACCATGCCGGCGGAGAACGTTGTTCTTTACGCTAAATGGACCACGGACAACTTCAGGATCATCTTCGACAGCAACGGCGGTTCAGAGGTTCCCGAGGCCACCTACGCTGTAGGCGAGAATATCTCAGCTCCTGCGGATCCCGTAAGAGCCGGCTACAACTTCCTTTACTGGAGCTACGCAGGCGTTCAGTTCCAGTTCACCACAATGCCTCCCATGAACATCACCCTTAAGGCGGAGTGGGAAGCGAACACCTACACGATCTACTTTGATACCTTGGGCGGTTCTCTTGTTGCTCCCATAACTCAGCCCTGCGGCACTGTTGTGGCTGCTCCCGAGGATCCGGTGCTTGAGGGTTACCTCTTCAGAGGCTGGCTGCTCAACGGCGAGCCCTACACCTTCACCACAATGCCCCCCTACGGCGCAAACCTTGTGGCGAAGTGGATCGAGATCCCCGATATTGCAAACATAAGAGTCAGGACCGACCTTCCCGAGGGCACAACTGTCCTTGAACAGGGCGATGTGTTCAACGTAACCGTCAGCCTGAAAACAAACTTCTACAACGGCTCTTCCTCATTCATAATTTTCTACGACAGAAGATACTTCTCCCTTGCTAAGAACGGCGCTCCCTTTACCACCGCGTTGACAAGTACCGGCATCGGCTCCATTCTGACTCACGTTGACAATCTCAACGGCGAGCCCGGCTGGAACTTCTACCAGACAGGTAAAGAAACCGGTATGGCCAACAGGCTGCAGGTTGCGTACTTACCGCCCGCATGGCACAGCGGCAGTACGATCTTCCCTGAGTATTCAAACTATGATTTCATTCAGGTACAGTATGCGGCTTCAGCGAGTTCCCCTTCAGTGGGCGCTATAATAACAGTTGATCCCGAGCAGGATGTTTTCAGCTTCCAGATGATGGTCAAGGAGGACGCTGAGCTTACAGGCTCCGGCGAGTACGCCAACATCGTAATGCCCTATGAGGCTATCAAGGGTATCGACGGAACACCGGCAAGTAACAACAACAAGGTTTACGTCAGCAACTATACAGGCAACGTCTACTCATCTCCCAAGTCAAACAGAGAGCTTGAGTACGAGATCGACGGCAACCTTAACTTCACCATTGTTGAAAGAGCAATCAGACCCACACACACCATTACCTTCAACTCCAACGGCGGTTCCGCTGTTGATCCCATCGTGGCTGAGGAGACCAGACCTGTTCAGGCTCCCACCGCACCCAGCTGGGCATACCACACCTTCGACGGCTGGTATCTCAATGGCGAGCTCGTACAATGGCCCCTGACCATGCCTGAGAACGATATCACCCTTGAGGCTCACTGGATCGCTCAGACTGCTCATTACACAGTCAAGCACTACAAGCAGAACGCCACCGGCATAGGCTACAGCCTTGCTGAGAGTGAAGATATTGAAGACGTTATCGGCAAAGAGGTCACGGCGCAGCCCAAGACATATACGGGCTTCACTTTCTTCGCTGATAACAGTGAGACCACCGGCAACGTCCTTCCGGACGGCTCTCTGGTACTCAATATGCGTTACAGCAGAAACGTCAGCACCCTGACCTTCAATACAGTCGGCGGATCAGATGTAGCGCCCATCACTCAGCGTTACGCAACTGAGGTCACTCCTCCCGTGGCGCCCACAAAGACGGGCTTCACCTTCAAAGGATGGTCTCCCGCATTGCCCGAAACGATGCCCGCGGAGGATATGAACTTAACAGCTGTCTGGGAAGCAAACCTTTACAGAATTACCTTCATCCTCAACGGTGAATCGATCTCCAGCAAGGAGTATGCTTACGGCGACACCATCGTTGTTCCTCAGGTCGAAGTTCCTGAGGGCAAGGTGTTCAGCGGCTGGTCACCGGCAGTTCCTCAGACGGTGCCTGCAACGGATATGATCTTTACAGCGTCTATAGATGAAGGCGGCTTCTCCGTAATATTCATCCTTGACGGTGTTCAGATCTCCTCCGGCAAGGTACAGGAGGGCGCACCCATCACTATCCCCGAATACGTTGTTCCCGCCGGCTACAAGTTCAACGGCTGGTCACCGGCAGTTCCTGCAAATATGCCTACGCCCGGTTCGGATCTTACCTTCACCGGCACCACCTCCAAGAAGAGGAACACCCTTGTATTCTACCTTGACAGCGGTAACGGATACGAAGAGTACGACAGAGTGACCAAGCTCTATGGCGCTACATACGATATTCCCGAACCCTATGTACCGGACGGCTGGTCATTCAGCGGCTGGGATCCGGCGCCCACAGGCGTTGTTCCTGCGGACAGCACAGATTACTACGGCAGCCTGGTACCCGCCGAGTACACCTACAACTTCTACATCAATAACGAGCTTGTAAAGACTATCAAGGGCGCTATCGGTACGGCAGTCACTGCTCCCGAGATCCCCACACAGGGTTACACCTTCAGCGGCTGGTCACCTGCGGTTCCCACCTCAATAGGCGGATCCAATCAGGATTTCTACGGAACACTTACGGTAAATCAGTACACTATCTACTTCTATGTTGACAGCGTACTTCGTTCCGATCTGACCATAACTCAGGATTTCGGTACCCCCATAGTTGCTCCTACGGTAAGTAAGCAGAATTACACCTTCAGCGGCTGGTCACCGGCGCTTCCCGAAACAATGCCTGCAAACAACCTTTCGGTTTACGGTACTCTTACCCCCGCGACGGGTATTGTTGAGTTCAATGCAAACGGCGCCTCCGGCGTTGTTCCCACAAGCATTTCCGGCATTATCGGCGAAGCTATCACTCTTCCCGGTCAGGGCTCACTCAGGATGACCAACCACAGATTCCTTGGCTGGAATACCGATAAGGATGCCAAGAAGGCGTTGGAGAGCTACACAATTTCAGAGGCTTCAGCAGTGCTGTACGCTATCTGGAGAGACACATCACAGGATGTTGTCGAGCTTGTTCCCGAGAACGAGGATATCTTCATCGATGCAAAGAGATCCTACATCTACGGTATCTCCACCGGCACATCATTAACAAACCTTAACGGAATGTTCTCAGTTACCAGCGACGGTTACTTCACCGTTGAGGCAGTTGGCAGAACGGCAGGCACAGGCACGATCATCTCCGTCTATGATATGGATGATAACTTTGTCCAGAGCTACACCCTGGTCATCTTCGGTGACCTTGACGGAAACGGCAGAGTGACCGGCAACGACGTTGCCATAGCCAATCAGGCTCTTTCCGAGGGCTTCTCAGATTACGGCGATGACGCGGCTTTGATGGAATTTGCCGCCAACGTTGTTGTACTTAGCTCACGTGACAGGTTCAACGCTAATGACGTTGCCGCTCTGTGGCAGACCATTACCGACGGTTCTGTAAGCCAGATCGAGCTTGCTCAGATTTACGAGTACTACGAGTGGTAAAATAATTTAAGGCATTGCGCAGGGGAGCCTGCGCAATGCCAAACATAAGAACAGTCAATAAAAAGACCCGCCTTTGGCGGGTCTTTCTTTAACCGGGCGTTACAGAACGTGGAAGGATTTTTGCAGGTTCTTTATATCTCCCACAACGAACATTGTCATATCCTCCTCCAGCAGGGTGTCGGGTTTTACGAAAATGTTTATCTTGTTGTTCTTCTTCAATGCTATGATATTTATATCGTATTTATTCCTCACGTTCAGGTCAATAACGGTTTTGCCCACCCAGTGTGAGGGCACTTTAAGCTCAAACATTGAGCAGCCTTCGTCGATCTCAACATAATCAAGGATATTGTTGGCGCTGTAACGCACAGCGATCCATTTTGCCATCTGCTTTTCCGGGTAAACGACCTCGTCCGCCCCGTTGCGGAGCAGAAATTTTTCGTGAACGTCGTTAAAAGCCCTTGAAATAACCTTTTTCGCGCCCAGCTCTTTCAGATTGAGGGTGGTTTCCAGAGAGCTCTGAAAATCTTCGGCAATGGTGACGATGGCGGTGTCAAAATTGCCGACGCCAAGGGATCTTAAAAAATCCTTGTTGGAGCAGTCGCCGATCTGACCGTCCGTGACGTAGGGCATCAGTTCCTCAACAAGCTCCTCATTTTTGTCCACGACCATTACCTGCTGCCCCAGCCTGTTGAGCTCCAAAGCAATGCTTTTGCCGAACTGTCCGGCGCCTATGATTAAAAAGCTTTTCATAATCTGATCCTTTCCGTCTGCCGTGTTAAACGGCAGTCTGCGCTTATTATTAACCTACTGTTATTTTTTCGTTTGGATATTTTTCCGCCACGTTTCGGCTCTTGGATACTGTCGCGTATATAACGGTCAGACCGCCGACCCTGCCAAGGAACATCATAACTATCAGGATGATACGGGAAAGCGTGCCCAAACCGGGGGTGAGCCCGAGAGAAAGACCCACTGTACCGATGGCTGAGGCCGTCTCAAAAAGGCAAAGGCTGAGGGGAATATCCTCAACGATGCTTATTATAAAGCCGCCCAAAAGGAACACCGAAATATAAAAGGTCAGGAGAGTTGCGGCTCTTTCAACCGCAGGTGGTTCCAGACGTCTTTTGAACATCACAGGGTAGCTTTTCCTTGAAAAAACCGAGACCACGTTTGCAAACAGGACGGAGGCCGTGGTGACCTTCATACCTCCCGCGGTGGATCCGGGCGCTCCGCCTATAAGCATAAGGATAATAAATATCGACCTGCTCACGCCGCTGAGAAGGGTGAGATCCGCGGTATTAAAGCCTGCCGTTCTCGGCGTTACAGCCTGAAACAGGGAGGAGTATATCCTCTCGCTGAGTTTAAGATCGCCGTATTCCGTAAAAAACATAAATAAGGCCGGTACCGTGAGCAAAATCAGGGTGGATACAAGAATAACCTTGCTTTGCATACGGTATTTTTTAAACCTCAGTTTGTTGGCTTTAATATCGTCCCAGGTGAAAAATCCGATGCCTCCGGCAATGATAAGCAGCATAACGGGGATTATCACAAAGGGGTTGTTCCTGTAAAACGTCAGTGAGGCGTACTGGTTCTGCGCTGTTCCCATAAGGTCAAATCCGGCGTTGCAGAATGCCGATATTGAAATAAATAACGCTTTCCAGATACCTTTTGCTCCGAAATCCGAGCAGAATGAGGGCATCATCAAGGCCGCGCCGATAAATTCCGTTGTCAATGAAGCTAAGATCACAAACCGTGTCAGCTTGATTATGCCGCCCACCTGGGGAACTCCAAAAGACTCCTTTATCAGATTGCGCTGGCTGAGCAGTATCTTTCTGCCTGAGACAAGGGCAAGGGAAGCGCCCATCGTCACCACGCCCAGACCGCCGGTCTGAATGAGCAGGAGTATAACCGCCTGACCGAAATATGACCAGTAGCTGGCCGTGTCACGGACGACAAGCCCGGTG
>CAMOTT010000029.1 GCA_946626015.1 uncultured Clostridia bacterium
ACCGCCGGGCCGGCCTTATTGACCTTCTGACCCTTATCGTTGAGCATAACGCGGACACGGCCCACTGTGGAACCGGCAACGATGATATCTCCGGTTTTAAGCGTACCGTTCTGAACCAGCAGGGTGGATATGGGACCTCTGCCCTTATCCAGACGGGCCTCAATAACTATACCCTTTGCCGCTCTGTTGGGGTTTGCTTTAAGCTCCTTCATCTCCGCAACTAAAAGTATTGACTCAAGGAGCTTATCGATATTCATACCCGTGACTGCGGAAACGGGGACGCAGATAACGTCTCCGCCCCATTCCTCGGGCACAAGCTCATATTCTGTAAGCTGCTGCATTATTCTGTCGGGATTTGCGCCCTCTCTGTCCATCTTGTTGATAGCGACTATGATGGAAACGTCCGCCGCCTTGGCGTGGTTGATAGCCTCGATGGTCTGGGGCATGATGCCGTCATCCGCCGCAACCACCAGCACCGCAATATCCGTTGCCTGTGCACCTCTGGCGCGCATGGAGGTAAACGCCGCGTGACCGGGAGTGTCCAGAAAAGTGATATGCTGACCGTTCAGATTTACTCTGTAAGCGCCGATGTGCTGGGTTATTCCTCCGGCCTCGGTTGAGGTGACAGAGGTGTGTCTTATTGCGTCCAGCAATGAAGTTTTGCCGTGGTCAACGTGACCCATAACAACAACAACGGGATCGCGGGGCTCAAGGCTCTTTTCATCGTCCTCGCTGTCGTCGATGATTCTCTCCTCAATGGTGACCACCACTTCATGCTCCACCTTCGCGCCCAGCTCGGTGGCGACTATTTCTGCCGTATCGTAATCAATGACCTCGTTCACCGTTGCCATCTGGCCAAGGGAGAAGAGCTTTTTGATGACCTCTGCCGCCGTCATTTTGAGCATAGCTGCAAGTTCGCCCACTGTGATCTCATCGGGAACCTTTATGACCATCTGGGGCTTTTTGGCGCGCTCTGCGGCAATTCTCTTTAACCTCTCGCTCTCTGTCTCACGGCGTGAGGAACGCATACCGCCCTGCTTGCGGTACTGCTGTGATTTTTGCTTGAGCTTTTGTTTGTTTGAGCTGTTATCGTTGTTGGAGGAAGTTTTGTTGGCGGGAGCGATCTGTTCGTATCTCTCGTTATATTTGTCAAGGTCAAAGTGACTTGCGCGGGTATCGACTCTGCGGATTTCGCCCTTGGTACGTGACTGTATCGGTTTGTTGGGATCTTTTTCCTTTTTGCGGGGAAGATTTTGCTCGCCGGCAGACTTCCGGGCAGGCTTTGCCCCCTTGGTTCCGGCCTCAAGCTTGGCTTCTTTTTGATCTTCCTTTTTCTCCTTCTCGGCAGGCTTTTGGTCGCCTTCTGCTTCCTCGGGCTTAGCCTCCTCCGGTTCAGCCTTGACCTTTTCCTCCTTTGGCTTTTCGGCAGTCACTCTGAAATACTCTTCAAAGTTCTCCACCGAATGCTGCTGGGTAAAGGTGTCAAAAACTATATCCAGCTCCTCCTCGGTAAGGGATGTCATGGATTTTTTAGGCTCCTCAAAATACTTAGCGAGAAGATCAATTATAACATTGCTCTTGACGTCAAAGTCCTTGGCAACCTCATGTACTTTATATTTTCCTATCATAATACTCCTCCAACATACCGTTTCGTTAATTATTTATCTGAAGTAAGCTCAAAAAACTTCCTTGAAAATCCTTCGTCCTCCACTGTAAAAACTCCGGCGCGGAAACCGATGATGCCGCGCACGTCATCCATACTGTATCCAATATATGCAACCGGCAGCTCCCTGCCATCGTAACAAGCGGCTTTTTGGAACTCATTTTTAAGCCGCTCCGAAGCATCGGAGCAAACCATGCAGATCTTTGCGCGGTCGGTCATTATTGACGACAAGCAGGCGTCGTGTCCTATAATGAGTTTACCCGCTTTTCTGCATAACCCCAGCATTGAAAGAAACTTATCATTCATTTGAACAAAGCTCCTTTTCCATCTGATCATATACCTCATCGGGAATGGCTGAAGAAAAAGCTCTCTCAAATCTTTTTGCCTTGCGCGCCAGCCTCAGGCACTCGGGATCTTTGCAGACGTATGCCCCCCTGCCGGGCTTTTTTCCCGTAAGATCAAGGGATATCTCCCCCTCGGGACTTCTTACCACCCTGACAAGCTCTCGCTTGGGCTTCATTTCGTTGCAGCCCGTACATTTTCTGAGAGGTACTTTTCGTTCATGCATAGAGAAAATCTCCTGAAAATTTATTATAAATCGAGGTTGATAGCAGGTTCCTCGTTGCCACTTTCAGGCTTGATATCGATCTTCCAGCCTGTAAGTCTGGCGGCAAGTCGCGCGTTCTGGCCCTTGTTGCCTATGGCAAGTGAAAGCTGACCGTCCGGCACTGTGACGCGGCAGGATTTTTCTTCCTCGTTCTCGATCTCAACCAGCACAACGTCCGAGGGTGCCAGCGCCGCTGCAATAAACTCCGCCGGGTTTTCGCTGTATTTTATTATATCTATCTTTTCGCCGCCCAGCTGGTCAACTATCTTGCTGACTCTCGCGCCCTTGGGGCCTATACAGGCGCCCACGGGATCAACGTTTTCATCCGAGCTGTAAACCGCCATCTTGGTGCGTGAACCGGCCTCCCTTGAAACCGCCTTTATAGTGACCGTTCCGTCATATATCTCGGGAACCTCTGTCTCAAACAGCCTCTTTACAAGACCGGGATGGGTTCTTGATATTGTCGCTCTGGGCATTTTATTGTTGAAATCACGGACGTCAACAACGTAAACTTTGATAATGTCATCCACCTTGAAGGTCTCATTGGGGAGCTGCTCGGACTTGGGAAGTATCTCCTCCACACGGCCGATCTCCACAACAGCATCGCCGGATATGGGATCTATGCGCACAACCTTCGCTGTGACGATCTCCTGCAAACGATTTTGAAATTCCTCCTTGAGCTGACCCTGCTCGGCCTCTCTGATGCCCTGACGGAGAACGTGCTTGCCTTTGTCGGCGGCTATCCTGCTGACCTCTTTGGTCTCAAGCTCGATCTCAACGATATCTCCGGGGAGAGCATTGGGCTTGTACTTTTCGGCCTGCTCCGGCAAAAGATCGCAGAAAGGATCGCTTATCTCCGAAACCACGTTTTTGCGCACATAGACACGCATGATCTCTTTTTCTATATCAATGTCGCAAAACACTATGTCTTTATTGTTATAGTCTCTCTTGACAGCGGTTACTATCGCCCTTTGTATTCCGTCGCTGAGAGCCTCGATGGAGATATTCTTCTCCCTTGACAAAAGCTTGAGTGCCTCAAAGAATTCGCTGTTTCCGTTCTTTTTGCTGTTTTTCATCTTTGCCATTTTTGTCATTCAATCCTTTCAAATATCAAAATCGTCAAGACGCACATATGCGGTTTCTTTTTTGTTTACACAAAATCCGGAGCCGTCCTCAAGCCTTATGGTTATGTTGCCCGAATCATAGCCCTCAAGGATCCCCTTGTATTCGCGCTTGTTGTTCAGCGGCCTTATGAGCTTGACCATGACAGGCTCGCCGAGGCAGGCTGTAAAATGGGTCTCCCTTGTCAGCTCCCTCTCCACTCCCGGAGAGCTGACCTCAAGGCAATAGCTCTGGTCAATGGGATCGGCATCATCCAAAGGCTTGTCGATAGCCCTGCTCATATTCTCACAATCGTTTATGGACACGCCCCCGTCCTTGTCGATAAAGATCCGCAGATACCACGAACCTCCCTCTTTGACAAAGCGTATATCCCAAAGCTCCAGGCCAAGGCTTTCGGCGATGGGTTCTGCAATATCCCAAACCCTTGAAACAGTTGAACCACCGTTTTTTTCAGACATAGCAAGCTCCTTTTTTCTAATTGTGAAATTAGGTTGAAACATAAAGTAAAGAGCGGGTCACCCCACTCTCAAAAAAATCACATACTTACACAGTGATTTTAACACATAGCGAGCCAAATATCAAGCCCTTTATTAAAAATATATTGTATTATATTGAAAATAATAAAAATATTTACGAAAACTATTGACTAATCGCCGCAATGGTTTTAAACTGTATTTTGCGGAAATGAGATCAGTTATACTGTAACAATATTATTATCAGGAGGTTTCCTATGAACGTTTTTATGGTTGGAGGAACCGGATTGCTTGGCTGCGCTGCGGCGCAGATATTCATTGACAGAGGCCACACCGTCAAATCGGTGGCTCTTCCCCCTGTTCCGGAGGGAGCCCCCATTCCCAAGGAGATGGAGCTGGTTTTCGGCAGCTACCTTGACCTTTCCGATGACGAGATAAAAGGAATGATGTCCGGCTGCGACTGCTTTGTTTTTGCGGCCGGCGTTGACGAGCGCGTGGAGTTCCCCGCTCCCGTTTACGAAGCGTACGAGAAATATAACATTGAGCCGGTAAAGCGTCTTATCGGTCTGGCTAAAGAGGCCGGCATAAAGCACTCTGTTGTTTTAGGCTCCTACTTCTCCTATTTTGCTAAGGAGTTTCCGGAGATGGGTCTTTACAATAAGCATCCCTATATCCGCAGCAGAATTGAGCAGGAAAAAGCTGCCCTTGCTTTGGCCGATGACAAAATGGATGTCGCGGTGCTTGAGCTGCCCTATATTTTCGGCACCCAGCCCGGCCGCAAGCCCGTTTGGACAATACTCATTGAGCAGCTTTCAAAGATGGGCAAGGTAACCATGTATCCCAAGGGCGGCACCACCATGCTCACCGTCCGTCAGGTAGCCCAGACCATTGTGGGCGCCGCGGAAAAGAACAGGGGCGGCAACGCCTACCCCATCGGTTACTATAACCTGACGTGGGATGAGTTCCTGACCATTGTCCACGCCGCCATGGGCGTGCCCGACCGCAAGATCGTCCACATTGCCAAATGGATGTTCAAGGCCTACGGCAAAAATATGGCGAAGGACTACGCAAAGCGCGGCATAGAGCCGGGTATCGACCCCGTTGAGCTTGCAGAAATTATGTGCATGAACACATTTATCAGCAAAAAGCCCGCCGCCGATCTGGGCGCTACAGACGATGATATTAAAGCCGCTATCTTCGACTCTGTCAAGCTCTCCATCGAGGCCTTTGAGGGCACTAAAGAGCTTGTACAAATGAAGAGCGAATAATCAACCCTGCAAATCTATTCTCCGGGGGCTTCAGGCCCCCGGTATTTATTGGAGGAATTTTCCTTGGCTCAAAGAGATAATATCAGAAACATCGCCATTATAGCTCACGTTGACCACGGCAAGACAACTCTGGTCGATGAGATGCTCAAGCAAAGCGGCACTTTCCGTTCCAACGAAACAGTGCAGGACCGTGTTATGGACTCAAACGACCTTGAGCGTGAGCGCGGCATCACAATACTTTCAAAGAACACCTCCGTCCACTACAACGGAGTCAAGATCAACATAATAGACACTCCCGGCCATGCCGATTTCGGCGGCGAGGTGGAGCGAATTATGATGATGGTGGACGGTGTCCTGCTGCTGGTGGACGCCTTTGAGGGCTGTATGCCACAAACACGTTTTGTGTTGAAGAAAGCCCTTGGTCTCCACAAAAAAGCCCTTGTTGTTATCAACAAGATCGACCGTCCCGGCGCGCGTCCCCTTGAGGTAGTGGACGAGGTGCTGGATCTGTTCATCGAGCTTGGCGCGGATGACGATCAGCTGGAGTTCCCCGTGATCTTCGCCTCCGCCAGAGACGGCTATTCTTCAAAGGACCCCAACGCCCGTGAGGGTGATATGCGCCCCCTGCTGGACGCTATCCTTGAAAATATCGAGGCTCCCAAGGGCGATATAGACGCGCCCCTGCAGATACTTTTCTCCAGCCTTGAATACGATGAATACGTTGGCAGGATAGGCATCGGCAGAGTTGAGCGAGGCAGCATAAAGCGAAACGAAAACATCATTCTCTGCAAGTCGGACGGCTCACAGGAGCAGCACAAGGTCTCAAAGCTCTATCAATTTGAGGGACTTAAGCGAGTGGAAGTGGAGAGCGCTCAGATGGGCGATATCGTCTGCGTTTCCGGCATTGCGGACATAAACATCGGCGAAACCGCCTGCTCGCCGGATTGTGTTGAGCCCCTTCCTTTTATAAAAATAGACGAGCCCACGATCTCAATGAATTTTATTGTCAATGACAGCCCCTTTGCAGGCCGCGAGGGCAAATTCGTAACATCCAGAAATCTCCGCGACCGCCTCTTTAAAGAGGTTGAAACCAACGTGAGTATGCGTGTGGAGGAGACTGAGACCACCGACACCTTCAAGGTCTCCGGCAGAGGTGAGCTTCACCTTTCAATTTTGATAGAGACTATGCGCCGTCAGGGCTATGAGTTCCAGGTATCGCGTCCCAAGGTCATCCTCAAGGAGATAAACGGCGAGACCTGCGAGCCCATGGAGCTGCTCATTGTTGAGGTGCCCGAGGAATACGTCGGCGCCGTCATAGAAAAATTAGGCTCACGCAAGGCGGAGCTTGAAAATATGGGCACCCGCGACGGCGGCTCCACCCACCTTGAATTCAAGATCCCCTCAAGGGGACTTATAGGCTACCGTTCGGAGTTTATGACGGACACCAACGGCAACGGTATCATGAACCAGATCTTTGCCGGATATGAGCCGTATAAGGGCGATATAGCCACCCGTGAAAGAGGCTCCATAGTTGTCCACGAGACAGGCGTTTCCACCGGATACGGCCTGTTCAACACCCAGGACAGGGGCAGGCTGTTCATAGGCCCCGGCGTTGAAGTTTACGAGGGCATGATAGTTGGCGAATGCGCAAAAAACGAGGACGTGGTCTGTAACGTCTGCAAGAAAAAGCAGCTCACGAACACCCGCGCCGCAGGTTCGGATGATGCCCTCCGCCTTATCCCCCACTCTGTTCTCAGCCTTGAGCAGTCCATGGAGTTCATAAAGGACGATGAGCTCCTTGAGGTCACTCCCAAATCACTGAGACTGCGTAAGCGTATCCTTTCCAAAGAGCTTCGTATGAAGCAGATGTTCAAGCACAAGTAACTTTATTTTGCAGAGGAGTTGAGATAACGATGTCGGCTAAAAGGGCTGTTGCCTTGGGTATGTTTGACGGCATCCATACCGGTCACCTGGCAGTGATCTCCGCGGCGCTTGAGTACAAAAGCCGCGGCCTCGTCCCCTGCGTGCTTGTATTCGACGTGCATCCCATGGCGCTGTTATCCGACGATCCGCCCCCGGAGCTTATGACCTACAGCCAAAAAGTCAGCTATATAAACTCTCTGGGCGCAGAGGTCGTCACGGTTAAATTTGCCGACATTGCCGGGCTTTCCTGCGAGGATTTTTTTGAGGAATATCTTGTCAAACACCTCAATGCGGGGGTTTTGTGCTGCGGCTATAATTATCGCTTCGGCAAGGGCGGAAAGGGCAATACGGAGCTTTTGCGTGAGCTTTGCAGCAGCCGCGGCATTGAGCTCAAAGTGGTTGACGAAATAGATTTTGACGGCGAGCCCGTCAGCTCAACGAGAATACGCAAACTGCTTCAGGAGGGCAACGTAGCCCTTGCGAACAAACTGCTGGGCAGGAATTTTGTCTTTGATTTCCCTGTGGTTCAGGGTGACGGCCGTGGGCATAAAATGAAGATACCCACTGTAAATCAGCTTTTCCCCGACAAATTCATAATACCGAAGCTTGGTGTCTACGCTTCTTTTGCTGATATCGGCGGCAAAGAGCTGCCCTCGGTGACAAACATCGGCACCTGCCCCACCTTTGACGGCACGGAGCTGAGAAGCGAGACTTTTATAATCGGCTATGACGGCGATCTTTACAACAGGAAAATATCAGTCAGCCTTACTGATTATCTTCGCCCCGAGAAGAAATTTGAGGATCAGCAGGCTTTGGTTTGCCAGATAAACCGGGATATTCAAAGCTCTTTAAACATCTTCAACAACAGATAAACCGATACACAAAAACCCCCTGAGCCTTGCGGTTCAGGGGGTAATTTGATGTTTGATTATTTTGCCGAAGGATCCGTCAACTCTATGATGCACATTTCAGCTGCGTCACCGCGACGGGGTCCTGTTTTGATAATACGGCAATAGCCGCCGTTTACGTCTTTATACTTGGGGGCAATTTCATCAAAAAGCTTCTTGACTACATCCTCTTTTGTAACGTATGCCAATACTTTACGCTTAGAATGAAGTGAAGTATCTTTAGCTGTGGTGATCATCTTTTCAGCCATTGAACGAACTTCCTTAGCCCTTGTAACGGTGGTTTCAATTCTGCCTGTCTCCAAGAGATAGGTTACCATGCCTCTGAGCATAGACTTACGGTGGTCAGAGGCTCTGCCGAGCTTTCTGCTACCTGGCATATTTATCACTCCTTTGCAAGAATTGGTTGAGATTAATCGTCTTCTTTGCGAAGCTCGAATCCAAGCGAACGAATCTTTTCAACAACTTCATCGAGGGATTTTCTTCCGAGGTTACGGACTTTCATCATATCCTCTTCAGATTTGCTGATCAAATCCTCAACTGTGTTGATTCCGGCTCTCTTCAAGCAGTTATAAGAGCGAACAGACAGGTCAAGTTCGTCAATCGTCATCTCCAACTTTTTAACATCGTTGTTGTCATCTTTTACAACCATAATCTCTGTGTTGTAGGCCTCGTCAGAAAGGTCTCTGAAAAGGCTGAGATGGTCATTGAGGACCTTGGCTCCGAGAGAAACGGCTTCTTTACATGTAAGAGTGCCGTTAGTCCACACCTCAAGCGTCAGCTTATCGTAGTCAGTGATCTGACCTACGCGGGTGTTATCAACTGTGTAGTTTACTTTTATCACAGGTGAATAGATCGAGTCAATAGCTATGACACCGATCGCGGGATCCATCATCTGCTTATTGCGCTCCGCTGAAACATAGCCTCTGCCCTTATCACAGGTCATGGTCATATCCAACTGCCCGTCGGAGCTGAGCGTGGCAATGTGAAGCTCGGGGTTGATGATTTCAACGTCTGAATCCGCTTTTATGTCGCCTGCGGTAACTTCTCCCTCACCGCTTGCATGAATATATATGGTTTTGGGACCTTCGTCATGGAGCTTGAGAATAACGCTCTTTAAGTTCAGGACGATCTCGGTAACATCCTCCTTGACTCCCTGAACAGTGCTGAACTCATGCTGAATGCCGTCGATCTTAACCGATGTTATTGCGTAACCCGGGAGCGAGGACAAAAGCACTCTGCGAAGGCTGTTGCCGAGAGTTGTGCCGTAGCCTCTTTCAAGGGGTTCCACAACAAACTTACCATAAGTTCCGTCTGCTGAGAATTCTGCTGTTTCAATTCTGGGCTTCTCGATTTCTATCATTCAAAACCCTCCTTAAATGATGCTTGATATTTACATACTTTGCGTGTGTTATTCGAAAAACACCTTTTATGCGGCATTATTTCGAGTAGAACTCAACGATAAGATGCTCTTCAACGGGAGCAGCTATCTGATCACGCTCAGGCATCGCTGTAACCTTTGCCTCACAAGCGTCAGCGTTGAGATCAAGCCACTGGGGTACGGGGCGTGAAGCGTTTGCTTCAAGGATTTCCTTAATCTTGTCGCTTTCACGACTCTTTTCTTTGATAGAAACGACGTCGCCTGCTTTAAGAAGATATGACGGAATGTCAACCTTCTTGCCATTTACCTTATAATGGCCGTGGGTAACAAGCTGCCTTGCCTCTGCGCGGGAATTTGCCCAACCGAGGAGATAAACGACGTTATCTATACGGCTCTCGCAGATACGAAGAAGGTTTTCGCCTGTAACGCCCTTTTTGCGCTCAGCCATAAGGAAATATTTGTGGAACTGTCCTTCCTGAATACCGTAATAACGCTTTGCCTGCTGCTTAGCACGAAGCTGCAAACCGTATTCGGAAGTCTTTTTGCGGCCCTGGCCATGCTGTCCGGGAGCATATGCGCGACGCTCTAATGAACACTTGCCTGTATAGCAGCGGTCACCCTTTAAAAAGAGCTTCTTACCCTCACGACGGCAAAGCTTACAAACCGCACCTGTATATCTTGCCATGTGGTTACACCTCCAAAATTATAGGTTATACACGTCTTCTCTTGGGCGGACGGCAGCCGTTGTGGGGAATAGGGGTAACATCCTTTATCATGCTGACCTCTAATCCGGCTGTCTGCAATGCTCTGATTGCAGCTTCACGGCCTGCTCCGGGGCCCTTTATATAGACTTCAACATACTTCATACCGTGCTCTATGGCAGCCTTTGCGGCTGTCTCCGCGGCGGTCTGAGCGGCAAAGGGAGTGGATTTCTTTGAGCCTCTGAAGCCCATCTCACCGGCGCTTGCCCATGACACTGCGTTGCCCTGTGTATCGGTAATAGTTACGATGGTGTTGTTGAAAGTCGACTGGATATGTGCTGCTCCGCGTTCAATGTTCTTGCGTTCGCGGCGGCGGCGTGTACCTGTAGTTTTTTTAACTGAACCTTTAACAGCCATACTAACTTTTCATTCCTTTCTCTGGAATATACAAGGCATAAATGCCCGTCAAAAATTACTTTTTCTTGTTCGCAATAGTCTTCTTGGGACCCTTGCGAGTACGTGCGTTTGTCTTTGAGCGCTGACCTCTTACCGGTAAGCCCTTACGGTGACGAACGCCGCGATAACAACCGATCTCAATGAGTCTCTTGATATCGAAAGCCTGCTCACGTCTGAGGTCGCCCTCCACTGTGCAGTGGTGGTCGATGTACTCACGCAGCTTTGATACCTCGTCCTCGGTCAGATCCTTAACTCTCGTATCAGGATTTACACCGGTTGCTGCTATAATGTCACTTGCAGTTTTACGACCAATACCGAAAATGTATGAAAGAGCGATTTCTATTCTCTTTTCTCTCGGCAGGTCAACACCTGAAATACGCGCCATTTGTCAGTTGCACCTCCAAAAATGGTTTGCGTCGGATTAACCCTGACGCTGCTTATGCTTGGGATTTTCACAGATAACCATGACTTTTCCCTTGCGCTTAATGATCTTGCACTTTTCGCAAATTTTCTTTACAGAAGGTCTGACTTTCATTAGAATAGCCTCCTTTAAAAATTATCCTAAGCTTACTTTGAGCGCCATGTAATGCGCCCTCTTGTAAGGTCATACGGTGACATCTCAACCGTCACCTTGTCACCGGGAAGGATGCGTATATAGTTCATACGCAGCTTACCGGAAATGTGTGCCAATATTTTGTGGCCGTTCTCCAGCTCGACCTGGAAGGTCGCGTTGGGAAGAGCCTCAACAACCGTACCCTCAATTTCGATCATATCCTGCTTGGACATATCAAAAACCTCCTTCAATGTACATCCGCATCAAAATCACGAAGTATCTTACGCAATCTCCGATTGGATACTGCCTCGTTTGTATCAATTTTATATTCGGTCACTTCGACGTGACGGACATTCTTGAGCTTTGGCCGCTCAAGGGGTCTGTCCTTTCCGTCGCTAACAAGCGCCCCGTTCTCAATCACATCAACAACCAGCATAAGTTTGCCCTTATCCCGTCCTGCGACTGATCTGATAACCCAGCCCTTTTCGAGCATACAGACTCCCCTCCTTGCCCCTACTCAACGGTAAGGATCCTGGGGCCGTCCGGCGTGATCGCTATCGTATGCTCAAAATGAGCGGACAGTTTACCGTCACGGGTTTTGATTGTCCATCCGTCAGACATTCTTCTGACATCTGCCGTGCCCTGATTTATCATCGGCTCAATGGCGATGGTCATACCCGGCAGCAGACGCACACCTCTGCCCGGTGTGCCGAAATTAGGTACGCTGGGGTCTTCATGCATTTGAGTGCCTACTCCGTGGCCGGTGAAATCACGAACCACCGAATACCCTCTATCCTCACAATAGCGCGAGATCGCGAAGCCTATGTCTCCGATACGGCCGCCTGCAACAGCCGCCTTGATGCCCTCGTACAGGCTCTCTCTGGTGGTGTCGCTCAGCCGCTTCGCCTCGGGGCTGATCTTGCCCGCGGCGAAAGTGGCGGCATTATCTCCCACATAGCCATGCAGTGTGGCGCCCAGGTCAATGCTGACCAAATCGCCCTCCTTTATCACACGCTTATTGCTGGGGATACCATGAATGACCTCATCGTTTATGGAAATGCACGCAGTAGCGGGGTAACCGTTATAGTTGTAAAACGTGGGGATCGCTCCCTGCTTTTCGATATACTTCCTTGCCAGGGCGTCGATCTCCCCGGTGGTGACACCGGGCTCAACGGCCTCGCCCGCTACTCTTAATGCTCCGGCCGCAACCCTGCAGGCCTCACGCATAAGAGATAACTCTCTGTTTGTTTTGAGCACTATCATGCCTTATCCTCCGGTCCTTCGGGACAGCCCGTGCTGCCCCGCCTGCTCTTTGGACTTCATCAATCAAGGAAGCCCTTATAATGACGCATCATCATCTGGCTCTCAAGCTGTTTGACAGTTTCAAGAGCAACACCGACCATAATGATTATGGAAGTACCGCCCAGTGAAATATTCATACCGCTTGAATAACCGAGGCCCTTTGTGAGTATGAGCGTAACGACCTGTGTAAACACGATGGGAAGCAACGCAACAACGCTCAGGAGCAATGCGCCGAGCAAGGTGATTCTCGACAAAATCTTTGCGATGTAATCAGAAGTGGGTTTGCCGGGACGAAGTCCGGGAACCGCACCGCTGTTCTTACGAATGTTGTTAGCCATTTCGACAGGATTGTACTGGATGCTTGAATAGAAATAAGCAAAACCGATGATCATGACGAAATAGATAAGAGCGTAAGCCCAATGCTCAGCTGAGAAAACCTTGAAGAACTTCTCCCAGCGGGAACCGCTCTCCACGTTTACGAACATCTCGATCGTGGGAGGAAGCGAAAGGATTGAGCTTGCGAAAATGACAGGCATAACACCGGACATATTGACCTTGATCGGAATATGTGTGCTCTGACCGCCATACATCTTACGGCCTACTACACGCTTAGCATACTGAACGGGAATACGTCTCTCAGCATTGTCCATCCAAACGATGAAGGCGATCATGAGAAGAAGTATCACGCCGACAAGGGGGCTCAGGAAATAGAAGGGGCCGCCCTGTGCGATGTAGCCGTGCTTGGGTCCGTAAAGCTGTGTCATAAGTGTGGGGATACGGGACACGATACCTGCAAAAAGGATCATTGAGATACCGTTGCCGATGCCCTTGTCGTTGATGCGCTCGCCAAGCCACATGATGAGAGCGGCGCCGGCTGTGAGCATCACGATGATAACGATAGCCTGAAGAACTGCGCTGAAGCCTGTGAAGGCTGCGCCTGCGGAGCTCTTTGAAAGGTAATCGCCGTTACGAAGATAGAAGTAATATGCTGTACTCTGGAGTAAAGCCAGGGCGATTGTAACAAATCTTGTTATTGTCGCTATCTTTTTACGTCCCTCTTCGCCCTCTTTCTGGAGTCTTTCAAGAGCGGGAATGGCGACTGCCAACAACTGCATGATAATCGATGAATTGATGTACGGGGTGATCGACATTGCGAAGATCGTACCGTAGTTGAAAGCATTACCGGTCATCATGCTCAGGTAGTTCATAAAGTTACCTGCGTTTGTATCCTGAATGATACCGCCCTCACCGATGTTTACAAAGGGAACGGGGATGGCCGCACCGATTCTGAATATTAAGATTATAAGTGCCGTGTAGAGTATCTTTTTTCTTAAGTCAGCGATTTTCCATGCATTGATAAGCGTCTGCAACACGTCAAATCACCTCTGCCTTCCCGCCGGCTGCCTCAATTTTCTGCTTAGCTGATTCGGAAAAAGCGTTTGCTTTTACAGTTAAGCTCTTCTTGAGCTCGCCGTTACCGAGTACTTTGATCCCGTCAAGTGTTTTCTTGACAAGGCCTGATTCGACAAGCGCCTGAACATCAACCGTTGCGCCCGCTTCAAAACGAGCCTCTAAATCAGAAAGGTTTACTGTTGCAAACTCCTTGCGGAAAATATTTACAAAACCTCTTTTGGGAAGACGTCTCTGTAAGGGCATCTGACCGCCTTCAAAGCCGGCACGCATTCCGCGGCCTGCGCGAGCCTTCTGACCCTTATGACCTTTACCTGCAGTTTTACCCTGGCCTGAAGCAGGGCCTCTGCCTATACGCTTGCGCTCCTTTGTGGAGCCCTCTGCCGGTGAAAGATTGTGCAATCTCATTATTTCGCACCTCCTTGCTTGGCTTCATCTACAGCGAGAAGGTGGCTGATCTTTGCTACCTTTCCCTGAGTTGCGGCGTTATCCGGCTGAATGGAAGTATCGCCGATTTTATGAAGACCGAGTGCATGGGCGGTGGCAATTTGATCCTTCTTACTGCCGATAAGACTCTTTACAAGCTTAACCTGGACCTCTTTTGCTTTTGCCTTTGCCATTTCGTCCACCCTCCTTAATCTAAAATCTCACTAACTGACTTTCCGCGTGTTACTGCGACTTCGTCAGCGTTACGAAGCTGTGCAAGTCCGTTCAGAGTAGCTCTGACGACATTGCAGGGATTGTTTGAACGTAAAGCCTTGGAACGGATATCTCTGATACCCACTGTTTCAACAACAGCACGTACAGGACCACCTGCGATAACGCCGGTACCGGGTGCGGCGGGCTTCATAAGAACAACGCCTGCACCGAATTTGCCGATAACCTCGTGAGGAATGGTTGTTCCTTTAAGGGCTACCTTGAACAAATTCTTCTTGGCATCCTCAATACCCTTGCGGATAGCATCCGGAACTTCGCCTGATTTACCCAAACCAAAGCCGATTATTCCGTTACCGTCACCAACGACGACAAGAGCTGCGAACTTGAAGATACGACCGCCCTTAACTGTCTTTGATACACGGTTGATAGCCACAACACGCTCGGTAAGTTCTAAAGTTGATGCATCTATCTTAGCCAAAAGTAATTACCTCCTCTTCTTAGAACTTGAGGCCGCCCTCACGGGCGCCTTCGGCCAGTTCCTGTACACGGCCGTGGTATATATAGCCGCCACGGTCAAAGACGCATTTTTCAATGCCCTTATCAGCAGCACGCTTTGCTAACATTTCGCCCACCTTGTGAGCTGAGGACTTGTTTCCGCCGTAATCCTCAAAATCCTTCTCCACAGTTGAAGCGGACACGAGAGTGACACCCTCAACGTCGTCTATTAACTGAGCGTAGATATTCTGCAGGGAGCGGAACACACTTAAGCGGGGGCAAGCGGCTGTGCCGGAGATCTTTGCGCGAACTCTCTTGCGGCGCTTAACCCTTGCTTTGTTACTGTCCGGTCTGGTTACCATAATTATTCACTCCTTTAATTAAGACTACTTACCGCCCTTACCGGCCTTGCCTTCCTTGCGGCGAATGACTTCGTCAGCGTACTTGATTCCCTTGCCCTTGTAAGGCTCCGGAGGACGCTTCTCGCGAACTTCTGCCGCAAACTGGCCGACCTTCTGTTTGTCGGGACCTGAAATAACGATCTTGTTCGGTGCGGGAACATCAATGGTGATACCGTCGATCTCAGGAACGATGACCTGATGTGAATAACCTATGTTAAGCACAAGATTCTTGCCTTCCTTAACTGCACGGTAACCGACACCGTTGATCTCAAGCTCCTTGGAGTAACCGCTGTTTACACCTGTTACCATGTTGGCAATGAGTGTACGGGTCAAACCGTGGAGAGATCTGTTCATTTTTGAGTCGTTGGGACGGGTGACAACGATGGTGTCGCCGTCCTTCTCAACTGTGATTGTGCTGCAGACTGTTCTGGTAAGGGTGCCCTTCGGGCCCTTTACTGTAACAGTGCTGCCATCAATTGTAACATCTACGCCTGCCGGAATGACTATCGGCATTTTGCCTATACGAGACATTCAAACAGCACCTCCTTACCAGATAAATGCAAGGACTTCGCCGCCAACATTAGCTTTGCGAGCTTCCTTGTCAGTCATAATACCCTTAGAAGTTGAAAGGATAGCAATACCCAGACCTCTGATTACCTTGGGCAGATCCTCACAGCTTGAATAAATACGCAGACCGGGCTTAGATACTCTGCGTAAACCGGTAATCGCGTGAGTATTGTCGGGGCCGTATTTGAGAACGATCTCGATGACGCCCTGATTACCGTCGTCTTCTACCTTGAAACTCTTGATATAACCTTCATCAACAAGAATCTGAGCAATCGCTTTCTTCATGTTGGATGCAGGAACTCTCA
>CAMOTT010000030.1 GCA_946626015.1 uncultured Clostridia bacterium
GGCGCTGGTTTTGCTGGGTTTTTACCCTCTCCGTCACCGCTTGTGCGGTGACACCTCTCCCAAAGGGCGAGGCAAGAAATGGCTATTTTTTTGCCTCAAACACAGGCGGTCGTGCCCGCCTATGCACAGGCTCCCTTGTGTAAAGGGAGCTGTTGAGCATTAGCGAGACTGAGGGAGTTGATAAAAGCGATGCGCTTTGCAAAAAAATGAGCGGCTCTGCCACAAAGAACCGCTCACTTTTTAACTATTCCCTTTTACCTGTTACTTAAAATGATACACTCTGACCTCATACGGCTTTGTCACAAAGCCGTTGCCCTCGTGGGGCAGATCCTTATAATTTGAGAACACTATTTCTCCCCTGCTCAGGTCAAAATCCTTGGGCGCTTTGAACCTGACGGGCTTTTCACGGAAGGAGCACACCACAAGGAGCCTCTCCCCTTTCCGTTTGCGGCTGTAAACGTAAAGGTCGGAGCTTGAATGATAATATTCTTTATACCTTCCGTAGACCACAAGATCGTTGTTCCTGCGGAAGGCGTTTAATTTGCGGTAGAAATTCAAAAGGGAGTCCGGATCGTTTTCCTGAGATTCAACATTTATCTCTTTGTAATTTTCATTGACCTTGAACCAGGGCGTGCCCGTTGTAAAGCCTGCGTTTTCTCCGCTGTTCCACTGCACGGGAGTTCTGGCGTTTTCGCGGCTGACCTTTGAGGCAAGCTCCAGGAATTTTTCGTCGGAAAAATGCAGGAGCTTTTTGAAAAGCCGGTAGTTGTTGAAGGTGAGCACGTCCTTGTAGTCCTCCACCCTGTCCAGCTTTATGTTGCCCATGCCTATCTCCTGCCCCTGATAGATAAAGGGTGTGCCCCATTGAAGGAAGTACATGGCCGCCAGCATTTTGCCGCTCTCCCGGCGGTATTTGGGATCGCCGTAGCGGTCGATGATACGTGCGTGGTCGTGGTTCTCGATATAAAGGCAGTTCCAGCCCTTGCCGTACATTTCGTTCTGCCATGAGCTCATGGCGGATTTTAATTTTTTCAGGCTGAAGGGGGTCTTGATCCAGTCCGCCATAAAGCAGTCCGCGTTCATGTGGTCAAAGGAGATGAGCATATCCAGCAGCTTATCCTTGCCGTCTGAGCAGTATTTTACAGCGTCCTTCACGCCGGTCATGGGGCCTTCGCCCACGGCGAAGCAGTCGTATTCGTTCTGGACCTCACGGAACTCCCGGAGATACTCCTCCAGATGGGGGCCGTGCTTGTAGTGCTCAATGCCCGTGGCCACAGGCAGGGGAAATCCGTTGGGCAGACCCTCCGCCTTTGAGATGAAGGTTATAACGTCCTCGCGGAAACCGTCCACACCCATATCCAGCCAGAAGCGCAGGATCTTTTTGACCTCCTCCCTGACCTTGGGGTTGTCCATATTGAGGTCGGGCTGTTTTTTGGCGAAAACGTGGAGGTAATATTCCTCCCTGTCCTTGTTATATTCCCAGGCGCTGCCCTCAAAGACCGAGAGCCAGTTGTTGGGGGGGTTCTTTCCCCTGCCCTTGCGCCAGATGTAGTAATCGCTGTACGGATTGTCGGCGCTTTTGGCGCTCTCCTTGAACCATTGATGCTCGTCGGAGGTGTGGTTGATCACCAGATCCATAAACACCCTCATCCCCCTTTTGTGAGCCTCGTCAAGGATCTTTTTAAAATCCTCCAGAGTGCCGAACTCGGGGTTTATGTTCATATAGTCGGAGATATCGTAGCCGTAATCCGCGTTGGGCGTGGGGTAAATTGGAGAAAACCAGATGCCGTTGACGCCAAGAGACTGTATATAGTCCATTTTGCTCAGCACCCCCGGCAGGTCGCCTATACCGTCACCGTTGGAGTCGCAGAAGCTCCTTGTCCAGATCTGATAGACGGACATATTTCTGTACCAGTTTTTATCCATAATAAATACTCCCCTTTTCAGGTTTATTTTCGCCGGATCCATCTGATATTATAATACAGAATTTTTTCCGTTTGTGCAATGAAAATTTTTTATAAGACCCCTCCCCTTTCCGTGAAAAAATACTTGCAATTATGAAAATAATATATTATAATAGGATGGATATTATATATAGAAGCAACATTTTGACTTTGCTTTGGTCATGTGGCGTGTGGGTTCTGTGCGGCGGGACGCCGTGAACCATGTCAGGCGGGGAACCGAGCAGCATTAAGCGGTCTGTACTGTGCGCCACAGTCCGCCTGCACGCCATATGACCAAGGTAAAGTCTTTTTTAACGGAGAAAATCGGAATGTATCAGGTCTTTTACAGAAAATGGCGGCCGAAAGCTTTTTCGGAGGTGGTGGGTCAGCCCCACGTCACCGCTACTTTGCAGAACGCTCTGCAAAGCGGCAGGCTTTCCCACGCCTATCTTTTCACAGGCTCCCGGGGCACGGGCAAGACCTCCTGCGCCAAGATCCTGTCAAAGGCCGTGAACTGCCTCCATCCCGTTGACGGCAACCCTTGCAATGAGTGCGAGATCTGCAAGGGCATCGACAGCGGCTCCCTTACGGACATCATCGAAATAGACGCCGCCAGCAACAACGGCGTGGACAATATCCGCGATCTCCGGGAGGAGACCAACTTCACCCCCGTCCGGGCAAAGTACAGGGTCTACATAATAGACGAGGTGCATATGCTCTCCACCGGGGCCTTTAATGCCCTGCTCAAGACCCTTGAGGAACCCCCCTCATACGTTATCTTCATCCTGGCCACAACAGAGGTGCACAAGCTGCCCCAGACCATACTTTCAAGGTGCCAGAGATTTGATTTTAAGAGAATAATGCCCGAGGACATTGCCAAAAGGCTCATGTTCGTGGCTGAAAACGAAGGTTTACAGCTCACGGACGACGGCGCGAACCTTATCGCCCGGATAGCGGACGGCGCCCTCCGTGACGCTCTCTCCATCCTTGACCGGTGCGCCGGAACGGAGGGTCAGATAGACGCGGAATATGTCAGCGAGGCAGTGGGCATCGCAAACCGTTCATATCTCTTTGACCTCTCCGACTGCTTCAGAAACGGGGACACTCCCGGGGCGCTGGAGCTCATCAACACTCTGCACAACAATTCCTGCGACATGGAGCGGCTCTGCTCGGAGCTTATAAACCATTTCCGCAATCTGATGATAGTCAAAACCGTCAAAGACCCGGCTCCCCTTATCATCTGCACAGCCGACGAGCTGGAAAGGCTCAAAAAACAGGCAAATTCATATAAGCTTGAGGATATACTCTATTCCCTTTCGGTGGTGGAGGAGACCTATTCAAAGATCAAAAGAGGGTTAAACCAAAAGATCGAAACCGAAATGGCGGCGGTGGAGCTCTGCTCCCCCTCCCTGTGCAAGTCCAACGACGCCCTTCTGAGCAGGATCTCCGCCATTGAGGCAAAAATAAACTCGATTTTTTCAGGGGACGTTAAAATAACTCCCGAAAAGAAAAATACTGATGAAAAACCGAATGAGTCCCCGGCTGCACCGGCAAAAAATAAGGAACCGGAGCCTGCAAAACAAACTGAACCGGAGGAAAAACCTCCTGTCAGCGATCCCGCTCCCAAGCCGCAGGACGAAAATATTCCGTTTATGCAGTGGACGGAGGCGCTGGAGGAGCTCAGGCAGACCGATATGCCCCTTGCGGCCATACTTCAAGGCTCCCGGGCTTTTGTGCGGGGCGAATTCGTTCTGATAAGTTCCCGGAATTCCACCCTTGAGCAGTTTATAAGGGTCGGCTCTCATTCCTCAGCGGTAAAGGCCGCCATAATGAAAGTTTCCGGCAAAAAATACAGGCTGGGCATACTGAAATCAGAGGAAGAAGCTAAATCAAACAAAGATCCCCTCACCGGGCTTATAAACAAGGTCAATAAATTCAATCAATCATAAAGGAGAGTTACTATGAAAGCAAGGATCCCCGGCGCTCCCCAGAACAGAAAAAATATGATGGAGCTTGTCCAGAAAATGCAGGAGGATATGGAGAACGTCCAGAAAACCGTTGAGGAGAGCGAGTTTACTGCGTCCTCCGGCGGCGGAGCTGTGGAAGTCGTCATGGACGGCAAACATCAGGTACGCAGCATAAAGATCCAGCCGGAGGTAGTTGACCCGGAGGAGACGGATATGCTTGAGGATCTGCTCACAGCCGCTATCAACGAGGCCGCCCGCAGAGCTGACGAGGCTATGGAAAAGGGCATGGAATCCGCAAAGGGCGGGCTTTCCATCCCCGGATTATTCTGAGTTAGGGTTGATTTTTTATGGACACTAAGGTCGCCCCCTTTGCAAAGCTTATTGAGCAGTTTGAACGCCTGCCGGGCATAGGCCACAAAAGCGCGCAGAGGCTTGCCTTCCACGTGCTGAGCATGACCGACAAGCAGGCGGAAAGCTTTGCCGAAACAATATTGGAGGCTCACAAAAAAATACACAAGTGCGAGGTTTGCTGCGACCTTACGGACAGCGATCTCTGCTGTGTCTGCTCCAACCCTGCGAGGGACAAATCAAAGATCTGCGTAGTTGAGGACAGCCGGGACGTTATGGCTATCGAAAGGACCCACGAGTACGACGGGCTTTATCACGTGCTCCACGGTGCCATTTCTCCCATGAACAACGTAGATATAAACGACATAACGGTAAACAAGCTTATACCGCGCCTTGATCCTGACGTGGTAAAAGAGATCATAATGGCCACCAGTACCACAGTTGAGGGCGAAGCCACAGCCATGTATATCTCAAGGCTCATAAAACCCCTGGGTATAAAAATAACCAGGCTCGCCTACGGAGTTCCAGTGGGAGCCAATCTGGAATACGCCGACGAATACACCCTTGTCAAGGCCATGGAGGGCAGAAAAGAGCTTTAAAAAACGGCTGATATCCCGGCAGAATTTTCCACAGAGTTTTCAGTTTTCAACAGGGAGTTTTCAACATTTTCCCCAGCGGCGTTCCTCCCTGTGTTGACAACTCGGGTTTTCCATATTTTTTTACACATCAAAATTTCGTTGCCGATCCAATAAAATAAAAGGTCAGGGGAGTTTTCCATAATTTCCACCGACACTACTACAACTACTATAATTTATTATACATATTTATCTATTCATTCATCGGATTTCGGAAAGGATATGATCAAATGAATTTTATTTGCAGCACGTCTGAGCTTTACTCATTATGCGTCAATGTTCAGAGAGCGGTCTCCACAAAGTCATCTCTGCCTGCGGTGGAGGGCATCCTTGTCAGGGCGGAGAGAAACAGGGTCTATCTTACCGGATACGACCTTGAGTTAGGCATCTCAACCTCCCTTGAGGCAAAGGTGGAGGAGGAGGGTTCGCTGATAATAAACGCGAAAATAATCTGCGATATCCTTCATATGCTCCCCGGTGAGACTGTCAGGTTCGATTCCGATGAAAGGTGCGTGGTCTCCATCTCCAGCGGCGAGGCCAGGTATCTTATCTCAGGTATGTCCGACACGGAGTATCCGGAGCTTCCGGCTGTTGCAGGAGGCCTGCCGGTAGTAATAAATCAGGGTCTGCTTAAAGAGATGGTAAGGCAGACTATCTTTGCCGTCTCAACAAACGACGCCAAGGTAGTACATACGGGCATCAAGTTCGAGATAGAGGACAACAGCATCAGAATGATATCAATTGACGGTTTCCGTCTTGCAATAAGAAACGAAGTGATAGATTACAGCGGCGAGCCCCTTTCCTTCATCGTTCCGGCAAAAACTCTCTCAGAGATAGTCAAGCTTACGAACGACGACGAGGGAGATATCTCCTTTGGCGTAGGCAAAAGACACATTATTTTTGAAGTGGGCAGGTACAAGATAGTTTCAAGGCTCCTTGAGGGCGAGTTTATGAACTACCATAACGCTATCCCCAACGCTTATTCAACGGACGTTGTAGTCGGGACCCGTGAGTTGCTTGAAAGCATCGAGAGAGCCTCCCTTATAATCAACGACAGGAACAAGAGCCCAATCAGATGTGATTTTGATATTGCGAACAAGATAATAACCATATCAAGCGTGGCTGTTTTAGGTACGGCAAAGGACAGGCTCAGCGCGGAGATCAACGGCAACTCCCTTGAAATAGGTTTTAATAACAAGTACCTTATCGACGCTTTGCGCGCCGCGGATACGGACGTTGTGAGGATAGAGCTCAACGGGCCGATCGCGCCTATCATCATCAAGCCCACGGAGGGTGAAAGATTTCTTTTTGTCGTGCTTCCCGTCAAGCTGAGGAACGAATAAAAATTTTTGGGAAGTGATCGATTTTGAAAAAGCAGATCAAAGTCCGCGTAAAGCAGAAGCCGTTAAAAAAAATAAAGATAGACACAGACTTTATCCGTCTGGACGCCCTGCTTAAGCTTTGCGACGCCGTGCAGACAGGCGGCCACGCTAAAATGGTGATTTTTGACGGAGAGGTCAGGGTCAACGGCGAGGTTTGTTTACAGCGAGGGAGGAAGCTCCGCCCGGGAGACGTGGCGGAGTTTGAAAACAAATTGTATGAGATAGAATAGTTATGACTGTAAAAAAATTTACCGCCTACAATTACCGTAACCTGAAAAATATCTGTGTTGAGCTTTCCGACGGCATAAATGTTTTTTACGGTGAAAACGGTCAGGGAAAAACAAATATAATAGAAGGCCTCTGGCTTTTTACCGGCTGCCACTCCTTCCGCACAAGCAGATGCAGTGAGCTTATACTTGACGGGAGCAGACAGGCGCGGGTGTCACTGGACTTTTTAAGCGCCGACAGGGAGCAGACTGCGGAGATAACAATAAACTCAAAGCGTGAAGTAACGCTCAATGAGATAGTTCAACCAAGTCCCCGTTACCTGCTCGGCGTTTTTCGCGCTGTAGTTTTTTCTCCCTCCATGCTTTCAATAATTAAAGACGGCCCATCGGAGAGGAGAAAATTTTTAGACGTCGCCATCAGCATGATAAAACCCGGTTACGCAAAATATCTTACAAAATATATCAAGGCCGTCACTCAGAGAAACGCTCTTTTAAAGCAGATGAATCAGGGAAGATTTGATGAGGACGCACTTATTCCCTGGGATGACGAGATAGCAAAGCTCGGGGCGAAAATAGTGCAGTACAGGTTAAAATACGTGGACGATATCTCCTACATCTGCGAGGATATTTACGCCGGATTTTCCGGGGGAAAAGAGCACCTTAAGTTAAAATATATCCAAAGCGGAACGGACTGCCTTTTTTCGGACGAGTATCAGATAGTGGAGGCTCTTTACAACTCCCTTGAAAAAAACAGGAGCGGAGATATTAAAAGGCTGTTCACTTCCGTCGGCCCCCACAAGGACGATCTGCTTTTTGAGATAGACGGGCTCAACGCCAAAAATTTCGGGTCTCAGGGTCAGCAGCGTTCCTGCGCCCTTGCGTTAAAAATAAGCGAGGCGTCGGTCATAGAAAAATACACCGGGGAATACCCGGTAGCTCTGCTGGACGACGTTATGAGCGAGCTGGACGTTTCAAGGCAGGAGTTTTTGATAAAATATCTTAAGGACTGGCAGGTGCTTATTACCTGCTGCGACCCTTCCCAGCTCAACAGGATAAAGGATAACAAAACTTTCCGGGTGGAGAACGGAAATATATATTAAGGGGTGATCTTATGCCTACCGTCAGAGAAATATACGATTACATCGACAGCTTTGCCCCGTTTTCGGAGCAGATGAGCTTTGACAACAGCGGCCTTATAATCGGCGACTGGAACAAGGACGTTTTCAAGGTGGGAGTGTCTCTGGACATTACGATGGAAACGATCAAAAAAGCCAAAGAAATGAACATTGACCTTATAGTGAGCCACCACCCTGTGATATTCAAGGCAAAGAAAAGATTTTTAAAAGGGGATGTGGCCTTTGAGCTGGCCGCCTCCGGCATCTCCGCCATCTGCGCCCACACCTGCCTTGACTGCGCGGCTGACGGGGGAGTCAACGAGGTGCTGGCAAATCTGCTGGGGCTTTCAAAGGTGGAGCCTCTGCCCACGGCGGAGTGCAGTTCGCCCATGGTGAGGGTTGGCTTTGTGGGCTTTATCGGCAAAACCAACGCCGTAGCTCTGGCTCAACTGGTTTCGGACAGGCTCTCCTGCTCGGAGGATTACTGCGTCAGATACTGCGACGGAGGCAGAGACATTGAGACCGTTGCCGTCTGCGGCGGCTCGGGCAGCAGTTTTATCAACGAGATAATAGACGCCGGCATAGACGCGCTTATAACCGGCGATGCAGGCTACCACGATTTTCTTGACGCGGAAAATATGAACTTCACTCTTATCAGCGCCGGGCATTTCGAGACGGAAAACCCGGTGGTTCCGGTGCTGGCTAAAAAATTGCAGCAAAAGTTTGACGATGTTTTCGTCACAGTTATCACCCAGACCCCCACGGTGAAATATTTATAATTATCCGGGTATTTTTTTATGGCGCTTGACGGAATTTTTTTACATTTTTTAATTGAAGAACTTGAAAAAACTGTTGTGGGCAGCAGGGTGGAAAAGCTCCACCAGACGGCAAAGGACGAGCTTGTGCTTTACCTGCGATCCCGGAGCGGCGCTTATAAGCTTTTGCTCTCCGCCAACGCCAACAGCCCAAGGCTCAACCTCACCGGCCACGCCCCGGAGAATCCAAAAAAGCCTACAATGCTTTGTATGCTTTTCCGCAAACACCTTCAGGGCGCGGTGATAACCGGCCTTGAGCAGACCGGGCTTGACCGCTGTGTAAAGATGATTTTTGACGGCACAAACGAGATAGGGGACAGGGTCAGACTTTTTATCTACCTTGAGATAATGGCAAAGCACAGCAACATCATCCTAACTGACGGGGAAGGGCGGATAATAGACTCCGTCAAAAGGGTGGACGCCCTCCAATCCTCCGTGCGTCAGGTTTTGCCCGGGCTTGAGTACGTTTTGCCGCCCCAGCAGGATAAGATCGACATCAGAACAGAAGATATTGAGGATATCTGCAACAAAATATTGCTCAATAAGAATAAAAAAGTTTCCGCAGCCATACTTTCGGTGGTTCAGGGTACTTCGCCCCTGCTCTGCCGGGAGCTTTCGCACCGCTGCTGTTCCGGCGATCCCGGGGTGGAGGAGCTTAACGACCTTGAAAAAACAGGCCTTAAAAAGTCGCTGGAATTTCTTAAAAATACTCTGGTCAATGCCTCGATCCGGCCGGTGATGCTCAAATGCGAGGACGGAAAGCCCTATGAGTTCTGCTTTATTGACGTGACTCAGTACGGCAGTTTATATTCAAAAAAGAATTATGACAGCCTTTCGCTGCTGCTGGATGATTTTTATTACGAAAAGGACAGGCTGGACAGAACCAGACAGCGCGCCGCCGACCTTATCCGCACCCTGAACAGCGCCACTGTCAGGATTGCAAAAAAACTCAGCGCCAGACAGGCGGAATTTGAACGGTGCGGGGACAAAGAGGCTCTGCGGATCAACGCCGAGCTGATAAACGCCAATCTCCACAGGCTGGAGAAGGGGAGTTATTATTACGATTTGGAAAATTACTACGACAATAACAACATTTTGCGTATAAAAGCCGACCCGGCGCTTTCCCCAAAGGAAAACGCCCAGAAATATTATAAGGAATATAAAAAGGCGAAAACGGCGGAGCAGCTGCTGGTGGAGCTTATCGACGCCGGGGAACAGGAGCTGCAATACCTTGAAACGGTCTCGGATGCTCTGAGCAGGACGGACACACAGTTGGAGATAAGCGAGATCAGGGAAGAGCTGGCGCAGCAGGGGTTCATAAAAAGCAGGTCAAAAAACGGCGAAGCGAAGAAAAACAAGCCCTTGCCGCCGCTCAGATATATTTCCTCAGACGGATTTACCATCTACGTGGGCAGGAACAACGTGCAGAACGACAAGCTTTCCCTCAAAACCGCAAGGGGAGGGGATCTGTGGCTGCACACCCAGAAGATACCCGGCTCCCATGTTATAATCTCAGCGGAGAACAGGGAGATACCGGACAGCACCATCGAGCAGGCGGCCGTCATCGCGGCCTATCACAGCAGGGCAAGGCAGTCCGCCCTTGTGCCTGTGGACTATACCCCGGCAAAGAACCTCAAAAAGCCCAACGGGGCAAAGCCGGGCAAGGTGATCTATCATATTTATAATACAGTTATAGTAAACCCGGACAGGGAGCTGGTGGAAAGGCTCTCCGCCGAGTAAGGTTTAAGGATCGTTATGGAATATTTTGCAGAAAATTACGATGTGATCATAATAGGCGCGGGCCATGCCGGAATTGAGGCAGGGCTCGCTTCCGCGCGTCTGGGCGCAAAGACCTGCGTGTTCACCATCAATATGGACTGGGTGGGCAATATGCCCTGCAACCCTTCCATAGGCGGCACCTCAAAGGGGCACCTTACCCGTGAGATAGACGCTCTGGGTGGCGAAATGGGCAAGGCGGCGGACAGAAACACCCTGCAAAGCCGTATGCTGAACCTTGGCAAAGGCCCTGCGGTGCACAGCCTCCGGGCGCAGATCGACCGCAGAGCGTACAGCGCCTATATGAAAAACCGCCTTGAGACCCAGGAAAACCTTGACCTGAGGCAGGCGGAGATAACGGATATCGAAAAAACAGGGGAGCTGTGGCAGGTAAAAACAAGGCTGGAGGCTGTCTACTCCGCAAAATGCGCTGTGCTTGCCACGGGCACCTTCCTTGCCGGCAAAATATATGTGGGCGACGTTTCCTACGAGAGCGGGCCGGACGGAATGTTCCCGGCAAACTACCTTGCCGCCGCCCTCAAAAGGCTGGGCATACCCACAAGGCGGTTCAAAACCGGCACACCCTCAAGGGTGAACCGCAGGAGCATTGATTTTTCGGGGCTTGAGCCTCAGCCGGGGGATGAAAGGATAGTTCCCTTCTCCTTTGACAACGACTGCGAGGTACGCAACAAGGAGATCTGCCACATCACCTACACCAATGAGAAAACGAAGCAGGTCATTCTTGATAATATACATAAATCCCCATTATATAGTGGTAAAATAGATGGAGTAGGCCCAAGATATTGTCCCAGCATTGAGGATAAGATAGTCCGGTTCGCGGACAAGGAGAGGCATCAGATCTTCCTTGAACCCTGCGGAGAGAACACCCAGGAGATCTATTTGCAGGGGCTTTCCTCCTCACTGCCGGAGGACGTTCAGCTGGCTTTTCTCCACACCATCCCCGGGTTGGAACACTGCCAGGTGATGAGGACGGCCTACGCCATAGAATACGATTGCGTTGACCCGCTTGCCTTGAAGCCGAGCCTTGAATTCCTTGACTTTGATGGGCTTTTCGGCGCAGGGCAGTTCAACGGCTCAAGCGGCTACGAGGAGGCGGCGGCTCAGGGTCTTGTGGCAGGGATAAACGCCGCAAGAAAGGCTCAGGGCAAGTCCGCCTTTATTTTGGAACGGTCAAGCTCCTATATCGGCACCCTTATCGACGACCTTGTTACAAAGGGCTGCTCCGACCCGTACAGGATGATGACCTCCCGTTCGGAATACAGGCTTGTGCTGCGGCAGGATAACGCGGACAGGCGCCTGACACCCAGAGGCCGCGAAATAGGCCTGATATCCCAGGAGAGGTATAACAGGTTCCTGCGCAAGTGCGAGCTTATAAAGCAGGAGAGGGAGAGAGCCGAAAAGGCTGTGATACCGCCCTCCGAGGAGCTGAACGAGGCGCTTGTTTCACGTGGAACATCCCCCGTCGCGTCGGGCACAAGGCTTTCCGAGCTGCTCAAACGACCCCAGCTCAATTATGAAATACTGTCAGAATTTGACAAAACACGCCCGGAGCTGCCCTATGAGGTGCTGGAGCAGGTGGAGATAGATATAAAATATGAGGGTTATCTCAAGCGCCAGCAGGCGCAGATAGACGAACAGCGGCGGCTGGAGCGCCGTGAGCTTTCGGATAAGCTGGACTACAACGCCATCAACGGCTTAAGGCTGGAGGCAAAGGAAAAGCTCTCAAAGATCCGTCCGGCAAACGTGGGGCAGGCCTCCAGAATATCCGGGGTCAGCCCTTCGGATATTTCCGTGCTGCTGATCTACCTTGAAAAAGCGGCAAAGCAGAGCGAGGTGTAAGGATGATTGACGTAAAAGCCCTTGAAAAATACCTTGAAAAATCAGGCCTTAGCCTTGATGCCGCCGCCATTGACAAGCTGGACAGGTACGCCGGGGCAGTGGCGGAAAAAAACAAGGTAATGAACCTGACAGCCATAACCGAGCCCGGCGAATTCACCGCCAAGCATATCATTGACAGCCTTTCTCTGCTAACGGCGGCGGAGGTCAAGCCCGGAGCGAAGGTGCTGGACGTGGGCACCGGCGCAGGCTTTCCCGGCATGGTGCTGCTGATAGCAAGACCGGAAACGGAGCTTTCTCTCCTTGACAGCACAAGGAAAAAACTGGATTTTATAAGAGAAACGGCTCTATCCCTGGGTCTTTCCCCGGAGATCATACATCTGCGGGCGGAGGAGGCCGGGAAAATGCCGGAATACAGGGAAAAATTCGACCTTGTAACCGCCCGGGCGGTTTCAAATATGCGCGACCTGTGCGAATACTGTCTGCCATTTGTAAAAGTGGGGGGAGTTTTCGCCGCCATGAAGGGCGCAAACGCCGAAGCGGAGCTGGCGGAGGCGGAGACAGCTCTCAGGCTCTTGGGCGGCAGAATTTCCGGGATAAAGAGCCTTGAAATAGAGGGAGCAGGGGAGAGAAACATAATAATCGTTGAAAAAATATCGCGCACTGCGACAAAATACCCACGGCCTTCGGCACAGATTGCAAAAAATCCGATAAAATAATGTCACAAAACTAAAGATCACCGGCTTTTTTAACGAGCGAAAAAGCTGGACATACAGCCTTCACGATGATATCCTTTACTTGCGCGGCAAACGGAAGGAGGACGCAACGCCTCCTGTGCCGGCGCGAGATGTTACAAAGGGTATTACGTAGGAGGTTATTTTTTATGCTTGCTGCGCAGACCGTACAGGAATTGAAATGCTGCGGCCAGATATTGCTGATAGACGTGGACAGGATCGACGCCAACCCCCATCAGCCAAGAAAAATATTTGACGAGGAAGAGCTGAAGGGTCTTGCGGACAGCATAAGGCACAACGGCATCATCCAGCCCATCAGCGTGCGCAGAAAGTCAGATGGACGGTTTGAGCTTATCTCCGGAGAGCGCAGACTCAGGGCGGCCAAGTCCATAGGGCTTTACGCCGTGCCCTGTATCATAATAGACGCCACCGATGAAAAATCGGCGGTCTATGCCCTGATCGAAAACCTGCAGCGGCAAAACCTCAACTTTTTTGAAGAGGCCAGAGCCATCGCCAGCCTGCATTATGACCACGCCATGAGCCAGGAGGAGCTTTCAAAGCGCATAGGCAGGGCGCAATCCACCCTCTCCAACAAAATGCGGCTGCTTCGTCTGCCGGAGGACGTGAAGAACGCCATAATCCTGAACGGTCTTACGGAGAGGCACGCCAGAGCCCTGCTCAGGCTGCCAAACGAGGCCTATCTCAGGCAGGCTCTGAGCGCGATACTCAAAAAGAAGTTGAACGTCACCGAGACGGACAGGTTCATAACAAAGCTCCTTGAAGGAGGGCAAGGGGTCAAAAAACCCCGGAAAAAGCTGTTCAAGGACGTGAGGATCTTTGTAAACACACTGGATCACGCGGTGGATACCATGCGGAAGGCAGGTATAGACGCGGACTCCGAAAAAAGCGAGACCCCCGAATATATAGAATACATCGTAAGAATACCCAAGAAAAAGTAGCATCTGCCCGTTTTCTTTTTATGCCCCTTTCTTTTCTCTTTCACACCCACATTCCACGGCTGAGGGACTGTCGCGTTTGCGGCGGTCCTTCAGTCGTTATTTGTTCCACGTGAAACATTCCCTCCCTATTGTAAAAATGTTAAAATATTATAAATAATATAAATAGGTACTTGAAAAATCTTCTGTGTATGTTAAAATAAAATGTACTTTTATCTGGACGGTGAAAAAATTGGGTAAAACCATTGCGATAGTCAACCAAAAGGGCGGCGTGGGCAAAACCACTTCGGCGGTCAATCTTGCCGCCGGGGTAGGGGATTTCGGATACAAAGTCCTGCTTATCGACATAGATCCCCAGGGCAACGCCACCAGCGGCCTGGGGATAACCAAACGGGATCTGAACAAGACCGCCTACGATGTTCTGGTCAACGACGCCCCGGTGAGGGAATGTATCATCCACACGGAGTATAAAAATGTGGATGTGCTGCCCTCCAGCATGAACCTTGCGGGCGCTGAGCTGGAGCTTGTTGACGCGGAGCGCCGGGAGGCAAAGCTCAAGACGGCCCTTGCCCCCGTCAGGGAGGATTATGATTTTATATTTATGGACTGCCCTCCGTCGCTGGGGCTTATCACCCTCAACGCCCTTTGCGCCGCGGATACGGTAATGGTACCCATCCAGTGCGAATATTACGCTCTGGAGGGGCTTTCACAGCTCATGTCCACCATACGCAAGGTAAAGCAGCGCTACAATTCCCTGATAGATATCGAGGGGGTTCTGCTGACGATGTATGACGGCAGGCTCAACCTTACGGCTCAGGTGGTGGGTGAGGTAAAGAAGTTCTTTCCGCGCAAGGTTTACGCCACGGCGATCCCTCGCAACGTCAGGCTTTCCGAGGCTCCCAGCTTCGGCCAGCCCATAATTTACTATGACCGACATTCAAGGGGCGGAGAGGCATATACGGCGTTTTCGGAGGAATTTTTAAGGCAAAACGGCAAAAAAGTAAACCTATAATTCTTACAAAGAATTATTTTACACAGAGGTGGTAGATTTGACAGGCAAAAAAGGGCTTGGCAGAGGTCTTGACGCGCTTTTTGCGGACAATGCCGTTGCGCAGGGAGAGTCCGGCGACGGAAGAGTGATGCTGAAAATAATGGACGTTGAGCCTAACCGCGACCAGCCCAGAAAACAGTTTGACGAGGCTGCCTTGTCCGAGCTGGCGGAAAGCATCGCCCTGCACGGAGTGCTGCAGCCCCTGTTGGTGAGACCCACGGCGTCCGGGGGCTATCAGCTGATAGCCGGAGAGCGGCGCTGGCGAGCGGCGCGGATAGCAGGGCTGACGGAAGTTCCGGTGGTGATCCGCGAAATGACGGATGAGGAGGCCGCCGCCATAGCTTTGGTGGAGAACCTCCAGAGAGAGGATCTGAACCCCATGGAGGAGGCCTTTGGGTATCAGAGCCTGATGGAAACCTGGGGGCTGACCCAGGAGGAGGCCGCAAAAAGGGTAGGCAAATCAAGGCCTGCCGTGGCCAACGCTTTAAGGCTGCTCAAGCTTCCGCAAGAGGTGAGGGATATGGTGCTCCGGGGTACGCTTTCGGCAGGCCACGCAAAGGCTCTGCTGGGCTTCAGGGATGAGAAAAAGCTCATTGAGGCCGCAAAGCTCACCGTGGAGAAGAACCTTTCCGTGCGCGATGTGGAGCGTATGGTCAAAAACGAGAACAAACCCGTAAAACCCCCGGAGCAGAAGACCCGGCGCCCTGCGATCTTTGACGAGGTGGAGCTTGCCCTCACCCAATCCCTTCGCAGGAAGGTCAAGGTTTGCACCAAGGCAAAGCAGGAAAAGGGCACGATAGAAATAGATTTTTACAACGTAGACGACTTATCCGCCATAGCAAAGGCGTTAAATCAAATGGAAGATTGATCAGGAGGAAAATAAAATGCTGGATATAAAAGTTATCAGAGAGAACCCGGAGGCAGTAAAAGAGGCAATGCGCAAGCGCAATAAGGACATGGACGCCCTTGTTGAGGAGATCCTTGCCATCGACGTAAAGCGCCGCGAGCTTATCAGCCAGACCGACGCTATGAAGCAGGAGCAGAACAAGGCCAGCAAGGAGATCCCCATGCTCAAGAAAAACGGCGGGGATATCTCCGGCATAATGGCCAGAATGAACGAGCTTAAGGAGAGCATAAAGGCCAACGACGCCAAGCTTGCCGAATACGAGGAGAAGCAGAGGTCAATAATATATGAGTTCCCGAATATTCCCAACGCCACAGTACCCGTGGGCAGGGACGACACCGAGAACGTGGAGATCCGCAGAGTGGGCACCCCCCGGGAGTTCGGCTTTGAGCCCAAGGCTCACTGG
>CAMOTT010000031.1 GCA_946626015.1 uncultured Clostridia bacterium
GATTACGCGGAGCCGATAATAATACTGCTCATAGTTGTCCTCAACGCCGTAGTGGGAGTGATACAGGAGAACCGGGCGGAGCGGGCTTTGGCGGAGCTGCAAAAGCTGGCCTCGCCCACGGCCATAGTCATAAGAGACGGCAAAAAGAAAAAAATACCGGCGGAAAATCTGGTTCGCGGAGATCTGATGCTGCTCAACGCAGGAGATCTTATACCGGCGGACGGGAGGCTCGTCTCCGCCGTGGGCTTCAAGACAAGGGAGAGCGCGCTGACAGGGGAATCCCTGCCTTGCGAAAAGTCCGCCACAAAAATACTGCCGGAAAAAACTCCACTTGCGGAGCTGGAAAATATGGTTTTATCTTCTACCGTTGCCGTTGCCGGGCACGCCTCGGCCATAGTGACCCAAACCGGCATGGACACACAGGTGGGTAAAATAGCTAAAATGCTCAACGATGAATCCGCGCCCCAGACGCCCCTGCAAAAAAGGCTTGCCTTTGCGGGTCGGGTGCTGGGCATCGGCGCGGTGGCCATTTGCGCCCTGATCTTCTTACTTGGAGTTATCAGAAAAAGCCCGATCATGGATAGCTTTATGCTCTCTGTGAGCCTTGCTGTGGCGGCTATTCCGGAGGGTCTGCCTATGATAGTCACAGTGGTGCTTTCCATGGGCGTACAGAAGATGGCGAAAAGGAACGCCATAGTCAGGAACCTGACCGCTGTGGAGGCTCTGGGCAGCGCCACGGTGATATGTTCGGATAAAACCGGCACCTTGACGCAGAATATTATGACCGTGACAAAGGTCTGCTCCGCAGACGGTGAGCTTGAAATAAACGGCGAAAAAGCCAAAAGGCTTTTGAAAACCGCTGCTCTGTGCTGCAACTCCACAGTAGCGGGCAAAGGGCTTAAAAGGGTGGTTAGCGGAGAGCCTACCGAGAACGCAATAGTCTCCGCCGCGCTGGATGGGGAGGGTCAGGATGGAACGTCAAACCCTTCGGTCAAAAGGCTGAGGGAGATACCCTTCAGCTCAGAGCGAAAACTGATGACTGTTGTTTGCCGGCAGGGCGGGGAGCTTTTACAGGTCACCAAAGGCGCCCCGGACGTTTTGCTGAAACGCTGTGCTAAATATGAGCTGAACGGCGAGGCTGTTCCCCTTGCCTCCGGGAAGCTCAATTCAATAATGGCCTGCAACAACAGGCTGGCAAACGATGCTTTGCGTGTCATCGGTGTGGCTTACCGAAAATTGTCCTCGGCGGATGAAATGGAAGAAAAGGGGCTGACCTTTATCGGACTCGTCGGTATGACCGATCCGCCCAGAAAGGAGGCTCTGCCCGCGGTGGAAACCTGCAAGGGCGCCGGGATAATACCGGTGATGATAACCGGGGATCACATCGTTACGGCAAAGGCTGTCGCCAAAAAGCTTAAAATATCTGATGAAAACAGTACCGCCGTTACGGGGGCGGAGATCGACAGGATGTCCTTTGAGGAGTTAAAGAAATGCACCGAAACCTGCCGGGTGTTTGCCCGGGTGACGCCGGAGCACAAGGTCAGGATAGTCAAGGCCTTCCAAAGCCGGGGGATGACCGCCGCCATGACGGGAGACGGGGTAAACGATGCCCCTGCGTTAAAGGCGGCCGATATAGGCTGCGCCATGGGGCGGAGCGGTACGGACGTTGCAAAGGGCGCGGCGGATATAATACTCACCGACGACAACTTTGCGACCATAGTCAACGCCGTTGCCCGGGGCAGGGGAATATACGATAATATAAAAAAGGTGATACATTTTCTGCTCAGCTGCAATATAGGAGAAATACTTATTATTTTAGCGGCAACCCTTGCGGGTATGCCGGCGCCCCTTTTGCCCGTTCAGCTTTTGTGGGTCAACCTTGTTACAGACGCCCTGCCGGCAATGGCTCTGGGGGTGGAAAGGCTTGACAGGGATATTATGAAGCGAAAACCAATACCCCGGTCGGAGAGTCTGTTCGCCAACGGCTTGGGGCTGAATATAGTCCTTGAGGGCGTATTTATGGGGGCAATAACCCTGCTCGCTTACTCCTTGGGGCTTTACGTTTTTGGGGGACTTGAGGCCGCCCGGACAATGGCCTTTGCAACGCTGAGCCTGAGCGAGATAGTCCACGCCAACAATATGCGGTCGGAACACTCATTGTTCAAGATAGGCTTTTTTACAAACAAAAAGATGCTGGGCGCCACGCTGATATGCTCGGCCATGCAAATAGCAGTTGTAGCTTTTCCGTCACTTAACCCGATGTTTGGCACAGTCACGCTCAACGGGGCGCAATGGCTTGCGGTTGCAGCCTTATCCCTGCTGCCGCTGACGGTGTTTGAAATAGAAAAGACGGCAAAGTCAATAAAACTTCGCCGCGGCAAATCGGGGGAAAGGCTGAAACTGAGCGGCTCAAATACCGCCGCCTGATTTACAGGGTCTGCAAATATCTTTGCAGGGCGTTCTGCCAGGAGGGCAGCCGCTCAAAGTCATTCTCATCAAGAGAGACCTTCGACAGCCGTGAATTCTTCGGACGAACAGCCGGGGCGTTATAATCCTCGGAGGTGATATCGTTTACCTTGACGGACAAACCGGCAAGGTGCATGATCTCCCGGGCAAAATCGGCCCAGGAGCAATAGCCCTCGTTGGTGACGTGGTAGATGCCGTATTTCTCAGTGACTATCATATCGCAAATGCTTTTGGCAAGATCACGGGTATAGGTAGGGGAACCCACCTGATCGCAGACCACGTTCAGCTCCTGATGACTGCCATCGCTTGCCATCCTGTACATGGTCTTTACAAAATTGCTGCCGTGTTCACCAAAGACCCATGAGGTGCGCACGATAAAGTGCTTTTTGACGTTTTCCAGCACAGCGGTTTCCCCGGCCAGCTTTGACTCGCCGTAAACGTTAAGGGGAGCTTTCGGGGCGTCGGTCTGGATCATTCGGGTACCGTTGTTGCCGAAAACGTAGTCGGTGCTGATATACATGAGCTTGCAATCCAGCTCACGGCAGATCTTCGCTATGTTTTCCGTGCCCTTGGCGTTTATATCCATGCACAGCTCTTTTTCGGTCTCCGCCTTGTCAACGGCAGTGTAGGCGGCGCAGTGGATAACTCCCTCGGGAGCGCAGGCCGCAATGAAATCTCTTGCCTGTTCAAAATTACATATGTCAAAATCCGCCATATCCACACCTTTGCAGGGAATATGACGGGTTTCCAATTCTCTTAAAACATCGTAGCCAAGTTGGCCGTTGGCTCCGGTCACAAGTATTTGCATAGGATTACCTCTGATATGTGAATTCCACGCCGCTGTCAGCCAGCAGGGGGGCGCTCAGATCCTTGTCCGACATTATGGGAGCCTCAACGCCCCAGTCCACACCTATGGCCGGATCGTTGAATTTTACGCTTCTGTCGTGTTCGGGGGAATAGTATTCATCGACCTTGTAAAGGATCTCAACGTCGGGTGTCAGGGTGACGAAGCCGTGGAGGAACCCTTTTGGCAGGAACAGCATATGCTTGTTCTGCCCGCTCAGCTCCACACCGATCCATTGCATATAGGTGGGGGAGCCTTTTCTTATATCCACCGCCACGTCCTTGATAGCGCCCTTAGTGCAGGTGACAAGCTTTGCCTGCGCCATGGGCTCAAGCTGGCAATGGAGCCCTCTCACGGTGCCGGCCTCTGCGGAAAACGAGCGGTTATCCTGCACGAAATCCGCAGCTATCCCCAAGGCCTCCAGCTTCTTCCGGGAATATGATTCGTAAAACCATCCTCGGTTGTCTCCGAACACCTGCGGCTCGATTATCAGAACACCGTCCAGCTTAGTTTTTGTTGCCTTCAACAGAGAACATCTCCTTATACGTCTTCGTCCTCAATGCCCCAGCGAGGTCTGTGGTCGCCGGGATTGATACCGTAGAGTATCTTGCCCTCGCTGACACGGAGCAGATGCTTGCCGTAGTCGGAGTTGCCGTATTTCTCCGCGGATTTTATCAGATTTTTCTTTGTTATCCAGCGCATATTGTAGGCGATCTCCTCCGGCGCGGAGATCTTGATGCCCTGCAGGTGCTCCACGGTGCGGACGAAATTGGCCGCGTCCGTGAGATTGTCCACAGTGCCGGTATCAAGCCAGGCGTAGCCTCTGCCCAAAAGCCGGATGTCCAGATCGTTGTTTTTGAGATAGATGCGGTTGATATCGGTGATCTCCAGCTCTCCGCGTTTGGAGGGCTTAAGGGACTTTGCGTATTCAACAACACGGTTGTCGTAAAAATAAAGCCCGGTGACCGCATAGTTTGATTTGGGGCGCTTCGGTTTTTCCACTATCGAGATAGGCACGTTGTTTTTGTCGAACTCAATAACGCCGAAGCTCTCCGGGTGATCCACATAGTAGCCGAAGATAGTCGCCTTGTTGACGTTTTTTGCCGCCTGCCTCAGAAGGTGACCCAACCCGTTGCCGTAAAAAATATTATCACCCAGAACCATTGCCACGCTGTCGTCACCGATGAAATCCTCACCGATGATGAACGCCTGCGCCAGACCCTCCGGTCTGTCCTGCACGGCGTAGGAAAGCTTCAGCCCGAACTGGCTGCCGCTGCCCATCAAGGCCTGAAATTTCGGGGTATCTTCTTTTGTTGATATAATAAGTATCTCCCTGATCCCTGCCAGCATAAGAGTGGAGAGGGGATAGTAGATCATTGGTTTGTCGTAAACCGGCAGGAGCTGTTTACTGGTGACCAAAGTAAGGGGATAAAGCCTGGTGCCGGAACCTCCTGCTAAAATGATGCCTTTCAAATTTCACACCACTTTCTTAAAGGTAATAATTGCACAAAATGCCTAAATTACACATCCATATCATAGCAGATGTTTACCGATATGTCAATTCAATTTTGCTGGTCACTCGATTCACAGTTATATTTATGCGATGACAGGACGCTTTAAGTACCCCTTTGAGGCTGACTCTCTAACGTTTCCGGAGCCGCGAACGGCGGAGCAAAATAAAAAACATTGCAAGCGAGCTTGATTTTGTATATAATAGAAACATAAAAATATGGGGAGGCATAAACAATGAAAAAAACAAAGAAATTTATCTCCGCGGCGCTGGCTGCCCTGATGATTTTTATTGCGGCATTTCCTGCGGCGGCAGGCTCAAAGGGCTATGCCTGCGGCAATACGGCGTGCGTAAAGGTCTGCGCGGACGAGGCGGAGAAACAGGATGCGCAGGAGCCCGTGGTTTGCGATCACGTTGACGAGGACATGGACGGCAACTGCGACAATTGCGGAGAAGCTGTGAGAAAGAGCGACTCATTAACGGCTGCCCTGCTAAAGCTGCTTAACTTCTTTGAGCGCATTTTCAGGAAGATCTATGCGGCGGCCCTTGCGTTTATAGTAGACAATATCGGCAAGCAATAAAATAAAAAATCCGTGGCAGGCTGAGTTTAAACTTTGCCTGCCCTTATGTATGAAAAGGGGTTGACGCATTTAGATGAAGACACCGTTTTCTTCGTCCGACAGGCGTATGCAGATACTCCGGAGGGCGAAAAAACGGTGAAAAAATAAATAATTTTTACTGTCATAACAAATATTTTGAATCTATATGCAAGTAAAAAGAGCTTCTTTTCTGAAAAATTTTCGGAAGAGAAACTCTTTTCATTTATTTATTTTTGTTATTCGCTAAATGCGACAGCCCCAAGTTTTGCCTGTTCATTTGTTTGAGCCGGACTGCGGGGGCTGATTTACAGTGTTCTTGCCGAGGGAGGCGCGGAGCGACTGCTTAACGTCTCGCACCTCGTTAAGGCCTATGGCGAGGGCGTTCTCGGTGCTGCTGATAATGTTCTCCGCAAAGGCGCTGGCGGCGGAACGGAGATCGTTTGCCCATCTGTTGGCGTCCTCAAGGGTCTTTTCCGCATTTGCCTGGGCGTCTGATATGTATTTGTCACCCTTGATCTTTGCGTTGTTCATAATGGCGTTGGCGTCCGCTACTGCCTGCTCCTTGACGCTGGAAGCGTAATTTTCAGCGTCTGTCTTAAGATTGCTGGCAAAAAGGTTTGCCTCATTCGTGACCTTCTCGGCGTAAAGCTTAGCCTGCTTGACAACTTCACTCTCGGAGATTATGGCGTCCGCCTTCTCCTGAGCCTGTTTGATTATATTGTCTCTGTCGCTTTCCGCGTTCTGCGTGATGCGGCTTGCGTACTCGTTGGCTTTGGTGGTAAGGTCACGCACACGCTCCTCCGCCTTGAGGAGCGCCTCTTTGGAATACTCCTCAGCGTCCTCACGGGTAGCTCTTGCCTCGATCTGAGCGTCCTCGATGATCTTGTCCTTATCCTCAACGATGTGACGCGCCGCCTCGATCTCATCCGGGAAATTCAGGCGGATATCCTGCAAACAGCTGCGCAGAGCTTTGGCGTCAATGGCGGTCCTGCCGAAAACACCTGTACCGGAATCAATAATATCCTCGATCTGTTCCAATAAATCTTCTACGTTACTAACGGACATAATTCAACACCCTTTCATTTTCTAATCTCATGATCTTATTCTTTTTATGATTTCGTCGTGAATAACGGGGGGGACAAATCTTGAAATATCCCCGCCAAACTTGCACACCTGCCGCACAACACTTGAGGACAGGAACATATTCTCAGCCGAAGAGGTTATGAAAATGGTCTCCACTTCGTTATTGAGCTGCTTGTTGGTCAAGGCCTGCTGGAACTCATACTCAAAATCAGACACAGCCCGCAGACCTTTGACGATGGCTGTGGCGTTGTGGGTCCTTGCGTAATCGGCAAGCAAACCGTCGTATAGATCCGCAACCACGTTGGGCATACCTGAAATGCACTTGTTTATCATCTCAACACGTTCCACCGCAGTGAACGTGCTGTTTGCCTTTGCATAATTGGAAAGAACAACGACTATCACCTTGTCAAAAAGCTTTGAGGTGCGGCTGATTATGTCAAGGTGGCCGTTTGTTATCGGGTCAAAGCTGCCCGGGCAGATAGCAATTTTCATCTAACTAACCGACTCCTTTTAGTCACCATACCTGTAAACGGTGATGGCCGTCTTGCCGTATTTATAGGTTTTGAATTTGCTGTAATTCTCTTCGGCGCGTTCAGGCAGCTCCTCGCCATAGGGTGATTCGCAGACGATGACTCCCCCCGGGTTCATGCACTTCGCAGCAAGAGGGATCGTCTCCTGCAAAAGCCCGGTGTTATATGGCGGATCAAGGAAAACGATGTCGTATTTATCCTTGGTGAGCATCAAAAATGAGACGGCGTCAGTGCAAACTATGCGGGAGCTGTGCTCAAACCCGGTCTTTGCCACGTTGCGGGTCACCACCTCAATGGAGGCTCTCTCCTTGTCCACAAAGGTGGCTTTTTTTGCCCCCCTGCTCAGCGCCTCTATGCCCAGTTGGCCTGAGCCGGCAAAAAGATCCAGCACCGAACGGCCTTCGATCTCAAATTGTATTATGCTGAATACGGCTTCTTTCACCCTGTCCACCGTGGGGCGGACGTCCAGCCCCGCCGGGGATTCAAGCACTCTGCCGCGAGCCGAGCCTGTGATAACTCTCATAAAAACTACTCCGATTATATCAACACAGTAATATTGCATGCTATATTGTTGCATTTTTTAAAGGAAATGTCAAGCATATTTAATACAAATTCGGTTCAGGTTTGTTGATCCCACAATGTTTTTCGGCTTTTCCCGGATCTGAGGGACAAACATCAAAAAAACAGACAGGGCGCTCAGCCCTGCCTGCCGGAAATTATAATCATTTTTATTATTTTATGACCCTTACTCTTACCACGCCGTCAACAGCCGAAAGAGCGTTTGCGTCAACGGCTGCGTCGAATACGGAGTAGCCGTTGCCCTTCTTTTCGCCTGAGAATACCGGGGCGGCGCCTGCGGCTGCGGCGAGTTTTTCGGCAACGCCTTCGCCGGCCTTGTAAAGCACGCAGACACGGTGGTCAAAGTCGCAGGGAAGAGCGGCGTTGGGGAAGTTTACTGAATTTTTGATCTCGCCCTTTTCAATATAATTGATAAGCTCGTCCGCGGCCATCATGGCGCAGTTGTCTTCGGATTCCGGGGTGGAGGCGCCCAGGTGGGGGATAGCCGTCACACCCTTAGCGCCGATCTGCGCGTCGGTGGGGAAGTCGGTCACGTAAGCGGCGACTTTTTCGCTCTCAAGGGCGGCTATGATATCGTCCGGATCAACAAGGTCGCCTCTGGCGAAGTTCAGGATCCTGACGCTGTCCTTCATACCGGCGATAGTGTCTTTGTTGATCATGCCCCTTGTTGCGTCGTTAAGGGGAACGTGGAGGGTTATGTAATCGGAGACCGCGAAAAGCTCCTTGACGTCTTCAACAATAACGGTGCCTTCGGGGAGCTTCGCTTTGCCTGAGTCGGAAAGGAAGGGATCGTAGCCAACGATCTTCATGCCGAGAAGCGAAGCGGCCTGCGCCACAAGGATACCTATCGCGCCCAAGCCCACAACGCCCAGGGTCTTGCCGCCGATCTCGGGGCCGGCGAATGCTGATTTGCCTTTTTCCACAAGCTTGCCCACTGCGTCGCCCTCTCCCTTGAGGGTGCCGCACCAGCCGATAGCCTCGGAGATCTTGCGTGAGGACATGAACAGGGCGCACACAACAAGCTCCTTGACAGCGTTTGCGTTGGCTCCGGGAGTGTTGAACACAACTATGCCCTTATCGGCGCAGGCGTCAACGGGAATGTTGTTTACGCCGGCTCCGGCGCGGGCTATGGCAACGGTGTTGTCCGCAAAAGCCATATCGTGCATTGCGGCTGAACGGACCATGATGGCGTCCGGCGCGTCACAGGCGTCTGAGCAGGTATATTTTGCGGCGTCAAATTTTGATGTTCCGCATTTAGCGATTTTGTTTAATGTTAAAATGTTATACATGATAAACTCTCCTTAAGAATGTCAGCTGTTCTTTTCCTCAAAGGTCTTCATGAACTCAACCAGCTTTTCAACGCCTTCTATGGGCATTGCGTTGTAGATGGAAGCTCTCATACCGCCCACGGAACGGTGACCCTTAAGGTTCACAAAGCCGGCCTCGGCGGCCTCTTTGACAAATTTTGCATTGAGCTCGTCGCTGGGGGTGACAAAGGTGACGTTCATGAGCGAACGGTCGGAATGCTTAACGGGATTTGAGAACAGATTGCTGGAGTCGATGAAATCATAGAGGATCTTTGACTTCTGCTCGTTGCGCTGCTGCATGGCCTCAAGGCCGCCCATCTTCTTGACCCACTCAAGAACCAGCTTGCACACATAGATGGACCAGCAGGGAGGAGTGTTGTACATGGAGTCGTTGTCCGCCATGATCTTGTAATCAAGAGTTGCCGGTGTGGTGGGACGGGCATTGCCGATCAGATCCTCACGGACAATGACAACGGTAAGACCTGCGGGAGCTACGTTCTTCTGAGCGCCGCCGTAGAGCACGCCGAACCTGCTCACGTCCATGGGCTGTGAAAGGAAGCTGGAGGAGATATCGGCAACAAGGGGAACGCTGCCTGTCTCGGGGATCTTTGTCCAGCGGGTGCCGTAAATCGTATTGTTGTGGCAGAAGTGGAAGTAATCGGCGTCAGGGGTAAGCTGAGCGGGATCAACTTCGGGGATGCAGCTGAAGTTCTGCTCCTTTGAGGAACAGACAGCCTTGACGTCGCCGTACTTCTGAGCCTCTTTGTAAGCCTTTGTGGAGAACTGGCCGGAGAGGGCGTAATCAGCCTTGCCGGAACCGTTGAGAAGGTTGAGGGGAACAGCTGCGAACTGAGTGGAAGCGCCGCCCTGAAGGAAGAGGATCTTATAGTTGTCGGGGACGTTCATAACTTCGCGCATCAGAGCCTGAGCGCCGAAGATTATCTCCTCGTAGATCTTTGATCTGTGGGACATCTCCATAACGGACTGGCCGCTGCCCTTATAGTCCAGCATCTCGGCCGCCGCAAGGTTGAGAACCGATTCGGGGAGCATGGAAGGACCCGCTGAAAAATTGTAAACTCTTGACATAAAAAAGCCTCCATTTTTGTAAGATTTAATAGATATACGAACACATTATATATCTTTTTGCCGCTATAAGTCAAGCAAAAAGCCCGGTCTCGGCTCGTTTTTAGGTTTTGTACTACAAGAGGAGAAAATGTGGGTTTTATTTATTACTTTTGACTATTGACTTTTACTTTAAATTGAATTAACATTGAGCTTATCATGATAATGAGGGAGAATTTGCTTTATGATTTCTAACACAGAGAAAACAATGGAAAAGATCGTTGCGCTCTGTAAGAGCAGAGGTTTTGTGTACCCGGGCAGCGAAATATACGGCGGACTTTCAAACAGCTGGGACTACGGCCCCCTGGGCGTGGAGTACAAAAACAACGTCAAGCGCGCCTGGTGGCAGAAGTTTGTGCAGGAGAACAAGTATAACGTGGGTCTTGACTCCGCGATACTTATGAATCCCCAGGTCTGGGTGGCCTCCGGCCACGTGGGCGGATTTTCCGATCCCCTTATGGACTGCAAGGATTGCAAAACAAGGCACAGAGCAGACAAGCTCATAGAGGATACCGGAGTTAATCCGGCAGGCTGGAGCTTTGAGGAGATGTCAAAGTATATAGCCGACAATCACATTGTATGCCCGGAGTGCGGCAGCTGCAACTTTACGGACATACGTAAATTCAACCTTATGTTCAAAACCTTCCAGGGTGTTACCGAGGACGCTAAGAGCGAGCTGTTCCTCCGCCCCGAGACCGCGCAGGGCATTTTCGTAAATTTCCCCAACATTCAGCGCACCACAAGGCGCAAGGTGCCATTCGGAGTTTGCCAGATAGGCAAGAGCTTCAGGAACGAGATAACCCCCGGCAACTTCATTTTCCGTATCCGCGAGTTTGAGCAGATGGAGCTTGAATTCTTCTGCAAGCCCGGCACGGAGCTTGACTGGTTCGCTTATTGGAAGGATTTCTGCCATCAGTGGCTGCTCAAGCTGGGTATGCGCGAGGAAAATCTTCGCCTGCGCGACCATGAGCAGAAGGAGCTTTCCCACTACTCCAACGCAACCACGGACTTTGAGTTCCTGTTCCCCTTCGGCTGGGGCGAGCTCTGGGGCGTTGCCAGCCGCACGAACTTTGACCTTACCCAGCACCAGAACACCTCCGGCAAGAGCCTTGAATATTTCGATCAGGAGCAGAATGAGAAGTATCTGCCCTATGTTATCGAGCCTTCGCTTGGCGCGGACAGAGTAGCCCTGGCCTTCCTCTGCGACGCCTATGACGAGGAGGTCGTGGATGCTGAAAAGGGAGACACAAGAGTTGTGCTCCGCCTTCATCCTGCCCTTGCTCCCGTCAAGGTCGCGGTGCTGCCGCTCTCCAAAAAGCTGGGCGAAGCCGCTCAGGAGGTCTACGATATGCTTGCCAGGGACTTCATGTGCGAATACGATGACGCAGGCTCCATCGGCAAGCGTTACCGCCGCCAGGACGAGATCGGTACTCCCTGGTGCGTGACCTTCGACTTTGATTCCCTTGAGGATAAATGCGTCACCGTCCGTGACAGAGACACCATGGATCAGGTTCGTATCCCCATTGCGGAGCTGACCGCCTTTGTTAAGGAAAAGCTTGTTTTCTGATACCTGAACAAAAAGCAGATAATTCCGATGCCGGCTTTTTGTCGGCATTGATTTTGTGATACAGAGCGATCCGGCGGCTTTTGCTGCCGTAAACAGGAGTGATTTATTATGAAAAAGGTAGAATTTACCGAAACCGTGCTTCGCGACGCTAACCAGTCGCTTATTGCCACAAGGATGACCGAACCGGAGTTTGAGCCTGTTTTATCAAAGCTCGACAAAGCCGGGTACTATTCCCTTGAATGTTGGGGCGGCGCAACTTTTGACGCCTGCCTGCGTTATCTTGACGAGGATCCCTGGGAGAGGCTCAGAAAAATACGAAAAGCCTGTCCCAACACAAAGCTCCAGATGCTTTTAAGGGGTCAGAATTTGCTTGGCTACAAGCACTATCCCAACGACGTGGTTCGTCTTTTCGTCAGAAAAAGCGTTGAAAACGGCATTGATATAATCAGAATATTTGACGCGCTGAACGATGTGCGCAACCTCAAGGTCGCCGTTGATGAGACCCTTAAGTGCGGAGCCCATGCCTCGGGCACGATCTGCTTCACCGTCAGCCCCATACACGACCTTGAAAGCTATGTAAAACTTGCCGGAGAGCTGGAGTCTATGGGCGTTCAGTCCATCTGTGTAAAGGATATGGCCGGCATCATGGGGCCGCAGGAGGCCTATGATCTTGTGTCCGCCCTTAAAAAGAACGTCAAGCTCCCGATAGTGGTGCACACCCACTCCACCACGGGTCTCGGCCCCATAACTCTGCAAAAGGCTGTGGAGGCAGGCGCGGACGTTATCGACACATCCATTTCCTGCTTCTCCAACGGCACTTCCCAGCCCCCCACGGAGACCCTTGCCTACTCCTTCGCGCAGCAGGGCTGGCAGGTAGATCTTGATACAAAGCTCCTCAAAGAGATAAACGATTTCTTCAAGCCTCTCAGGGCAAAATATCTTGAAAACGGCACCCTCAATCCTTTGGTGATGGGCACATCCACCGACGCGCTGAATTATCAGATCCCCGGTGGTATGCTTTCAAACCTTGTGGCTCAGCTCACAGCTCAGAACAAGCTGGATAAGCTGGACGAGGTGCTGGAGGAGACCCCGAGAGTCCGCAAGGATCTGGGTTATCCGCCCCTTGTTACCCCCATGAGCCAGATGGTGGGTGTTCAGGCTACTGCAAACGTGCTTGCCGGGGAGCGTTACAAGAACGTTTCAAAAGAGGTCAAGAGCTACCTCAAGGGCGAGTACGGCAGAGCGCCGGGCAAGCTCAACGAAGAGCTGGTCAAAAAAGTTCTGGGGGACGAAAAGCCCTACGAGGGCGTCTATGCCGAAACCCTTGAGCCCGGCATACCTCCGGCGAGGGAGTACCTGGGCAGCAGAGCTGCCTGCGACGAGGACGTGCTATCATACATTGCTTTCCCCGCCCAGGCGGAGGCCTTCTTTGACAGACGGGAAGCAAAGAAAAAGAACACCTTCTCATACAAAATAACGAAGATTGACTGAGGTAACTGCTATGGATATGTTACTTGCGATTTGGAAAAGCGAAACCATGACTGTTCCCGAGTCCCTGGGAGTTGCTGTTGTGGGCATACTTATAGTTCTTGCCGAGCTTGCGTTCCTGGCTGTTTTTATCATAATCCTTTCAAAGCTCATCGGATTTTTCACCTCCAAAAAGAAGGGCGCGTCTCAGCCTGATCCAATCGCCTCTCCGGTTCCGGCGGGCGTTCCTCTGCCGGATACGCGATCCGAAGGCACCCTTGATCTGATAAACGTTGACGAGCCCACTGCCGCCGCCATAATGGCCATAGTCAGCAATGAGAGCGGGATCCCGTTAAACAGGCTCAGCTTTAAATCCATTAAACTCCTGGAGGACAAATAAATGAAATACATAGTAACCCTTAACGGTAAAAATTACGAGGTGGAGGTCGAGGAGACCAACGCCGTCATAACCTCTGTTACGGACGCTGCTCCGGCTGCTGTCCCCGTTGCCGCGCCTGCTGCTCCCGCTGCCGCGCCTGTCCCGGCTCCTGCCGAAACTGCGGTGGGCGACGGGAAAAAGGTCGTAGCGCCAATGCCGGGCACTATTCTTTCCGTTTCCGCTTCTCAGGGTCAGGCAGTCAAGACCGGCGAGGTCATCATGGTGCTTGAGGCCATGAAGATGGAAAATGAGATCGTTGCGCCCTGCAGCGGCACCGTAAAGCAGATCCTTGTTCAGAAGGGCTCAACAGTTGACACAAACGCTGTTCTTGCCGTAATAGGTTAAGGAGGACAGTATGAATTTTGAAAGTATAACCGAGATATTGACAGGGATATGGAACAGCTCCGGCTTTGCCGGCATCACCTGGCAGAACGGCGTGATGATATTGGTCTCCTTCGTGTTCCTTTTCCTTGCCATCAAGAAAAAATTTGAACCTCTGCTCCTTGTGCCCATAGCCTTCGGCATCCTGCTGGCGAATATGCCTGCCGCCGGGCTTATGGCGGACCCTGCCGGGCTTATGACAGACCTCCCTCCCGGAGCGGTCAGGGAACCCTGGTACCATGACGGCGTGCTTCGGCTCATCTACGCCGGCGTAAAGAGCTCCATCTTTCCCTGTCTGATCTTTATGGGCATCGGCGCAATGACCGATTTCGGCCCTCTGCTGGCAAACCCCGTGAGCCTGCTCCTCGGCGCGGCGGCTCAGCTGGGTATATACATAGCCTTTATCATCGCCATAGCGCTGGGTAAAATACCGGCTATCGGCTTTACTCCGGAGGAGGCGGCCTCCATCGCCATCATCGGCGGCGCGGACGGCCCCACGGCCATTCTTGTAGCGTCAAAGCTGGCGCCCCAGATGCTTGGACCCATTGCCCTTGCGGCGTACTCCTATATGGCTTTGATCCCCCTCATCCAGCCCCCGATAATGAAGGCCCTCACCACCGAAAAAGAGCGCAAGGTCGAGATGAAGCAGCTGAGGACAGTTACAAAGACCGAGAAGATACTCTTCCCCATAGTCGTTTTTGTAGTTGTTGCTCTTCTGCTCCCCTCCGCCGCTCCGCTGATAGGCTTCCTTATGCTGGGCAACCTCTTTAAGGAGTGCGGCGTAACCGAAAGGCTCAGCGACACTGCGCAGAATTCCCTTATAAACATCGTAACCATTATGCTGGGCACCACCGTGGGCGCAACAGCCAACGGCGAGGATTTTCTCCAGCCCAAGACCCTTGCAATAGTTTTCCTTGGGCTTATGGCTTTCTGCTTTTCCACTGTCGGCGGCGTGCTTTTCGGCAAGCTGCTCTATCTCATCACAGGCGGCAAGATCAATCCCCTTATTGGTTCGGCCGGAGTTTCCGCCGTACCTATGGCGGCCCGCGTCTCACAGACCGAGGGCAGAAAGTACAACCCCAAGAATTTCCTGCTCATGCACGCCATGGGCGCGAATGTGGCCGGCGTTATCGGCTCTGCCGTTGCGGCTGGCTTCCTGCTGTTGATGTTCGGCAAATAATATCAGCTGTCAAATATTGCTTCCCTGCATATCCTGTTATCAGGTATGCAGGGATTTTTGCATATGAATAAAGCGGATCGCAAAGTGACGCTTAAGAGGTGATGGGTTTGACAGTTTTGAAAGAGGGCGGCAGAGGCGCAGGAGTGGAGCTGTTGCAGACAGGTCTGAGAAGGGCGGGCTTCCTTGTGGGCAGACCGGACGGCATTTTCGGCGGCAATACGTTGGCTGCCCTTAAAAGCTTCCAGGAGGATAACGGAATAACCCCTGACGGAGTTGCCGGAAATTTTACCTGGAACGCCCTTATGCCGTGGCTGAAGGGCTACGTAAACTATTTTGTCAAAAGGGGAGAGAGCTTTTCCTCCATAGCCCGGAAATACGGCATAACCACAAGAGAAATACTGGCGGCAAATCCGGGAATAACTCCCGAGGAGCTTGCCGTTTCGCAGAGGATAGTAATACCCCTGCCTTTTGACGTTGTACCTACGGATATAAAATGGACGTCGGAGCTTTTGAACATCGCGGCTGAAGGGCTTGTCAAACGCTATCCCTTCATACGCAGGCGAACCATAGGGCAGAGCGTTATGGGCAGACCCCTTGAGCTGCTGATAATAGGGGGAGGCTCCAAAAAGGTGTGCTATAACGCCAGCCACCACGCCAACGAATGGATAACCACTCCCGTGCTTATGAAATTTTTAGAGCAATACGCAAAAGCTTACGTCAACAGGGGGAGAATAGACTATGAGTACGCTGAAAATCTGTATAACAGATGTCAGCTTTACGTTGTGCCCATGGTTAATCCTGACGGCGTGG